>JAZNDY010000113.1:0-1785 GCA_045588295.1 Acutalibacteraceae bacterium | reverse complement strand
GTTGTTATTTCCGCTCCCGCAGGCAACGATCTTCCCACAATCGTTTACAGCGTAAACGAAGGCACACTCACAGCTGATGACACAATCATCTCCGCTGCTTCCTGCACTACAAACTGCCTTGCTCCCATGGCAAAGGCTCTCAATGATTATGCTCCCATCCAGAGCGGTATCATGACAACTGTTCACGCTTACACAGGCGACCAGATGATTCTTGACGGTCCTCACAGAAAGGGCGACCTTCGCCGTGCACGTGCAGGCGCTGCAAACATCGTTCCCAACTCAACAGGCGCTGCAAAGGCTATCGGCCTTGTTATCCCCGAGCTCAACGGCAAGCTTATCGGCTCCGCACAGAGAGTTCCCACACCCACAGGCTCAACAACTCTTCTTGTTGCTGTTGTTAAGGGCAAGGATATCACAGTTGCAGGCATCAACGCTGCTATGAAGGCTGCTGCTAACGATTCATTCGGTTATAACGAAGAGCAGATCGTTTCATCAGACGTTATCGGTATGCGTTACGGCTCACTCTTCGATGCAACTCAGACAATGGTTGCTAAGATTGATGACGACACATATCAGGTTCAGGTTGTTTCATGGTATGACAATGAAAACAGCTACACAAGCCAGATGGTTCGCACAATCAAGTACTTCGCAGAGCTTGCATAATTTAAGCTGAATTATTTTAAGGGTCGGCATAAAAACCGACCCTTTTATTCTTATTCGATATGATTTGAAAAGGTGTCACTATGGGATTAAAACGTCTTGACAAGTTAATAGCGCTCAACTGCAACGTTTCACGCAAAGATGCACGCAAGCTGATTAAGGATTCCGCCGTTACCGTTAACGGGCGGCTTTGTCTGCGTGCCGAAGAGCTGATTGACGTTGAGGCGGACGATGTGTCTGTAAAGGGTTTTAACTTTACAATCAAGGAGCATATTTATATTATGCTCAACAAGCCCAAGGGCGTTGTGAGCGCAACCCGTGACCCTGCAAAAAAAACGGTTATCGACATTATCCCCGATGACCTCAAAAGAAAATCTCTCTTTCCTTGCGGCAGACTTGACCGTGACACAACGGGTCTGCTGATTATCACAGATGACGGCGCGTATGCCCACCGCATAATGAGCCCCACTCATCACGTTTATAAAACTTACGAAGCTGTTTTGTCCTATCCGCTTTATGACGAAGACATTGCAAAGCTTGAAGCAGGCATAACGCTTGATGACGGCACGGAGTGCTTACCCGCAAAGGTTGAAGCCATTGAGATTGACGGCTTGCCTGCAGGCAGAATCCGCATCAGAGAGGGCAAGTATCACCAGGTCAAAAGAATGTTTGCCGCCGTGGGCAACCACGTTGAGCAGCTTCGCAGAATCCAGATAGGCTCTTTGCATCTTGACCCATCTTTGCCTGAGGGTGAAAGCCGCGAACTGACAGAGGAAGAAACTCAGCTTGTTTTTATCGATGAAGAACTTTAACGGCAGGGCAACCTGCCGTTTTCTGTTGCGCTTGTGCAACTCATAAACCGCCCCTGACCCTGCATAGACTTATATCATCGTCTTTGCACGGGAGGGGTTTTTTGTTTGTTATTCTGCAACCCGTTGAGGTAACGGGAAAATTCTTTGAAAAGCGAAAAATCGCAAAAAATATTGCCCGTTCATCTGCCGTTTTTCATAGGGAAAACGGTGCTTTGCCGTTTTGCTCGCTCAACGTTGCGGCACAAAATACGGACTGGCAAGCCGTTGCCGAAAAATGCGGCAGATATGCCTCGCGCATTGTTGCGCCGCTCAG
>JAZNDY010000112.1:0-2697 GCA_045588295.1 Acutalibacteraceae bacterium | reverse complement strand
TCCTTGTAACCCGTAATAACAACGTCCTGTGCAAGATTATCTGCTTGAATTTGCGTTTCAATTTCTTCACGCTGTGCACCGTCGCCAACAATATACCACTTAAAATGCACTCCGTGCTCCTTGAGCCTTGCGGCAGCTGATACCGCCAAATCAGCACCCTTTTCTTTATCAACACGAATGACTGATGTGATTATCAATCTCTTATCATCCGCATCGGTATCAACTTTATATTCATTGGCGGCTTCTTCGGTTTTGTTTGAGTCAATATAATTTTTTATCAAAACAAATTTTTCTTTTTCCTGCGGAAAGTTTTCTTTTAACATTTGCTGAACGTTTTCCCCAACGGCAATAATATTGTCAAAGTCTTTAAAATACTTATCCGATAAATCTCTGTGGAAATTCGGGTCGCTGCTGTGAAAAAAAACATAATGTTTGTCAGCTTTAACGTTTAACGCCATTTGAGTGCACAGACCCATGGCATAAGAAATTGCAACGTCAACACCCTGCGGAAAATGTTTTTTTGCAGGGTATTTTGCTTTTTCCCGGTGAACGAAATCTTTTATTTTTTTTGAAAATTTTTCAATATTTTTTTTGTTCCTGAAAATTTTGGCAACAAACAAAGCTATATGCAAAAATATAGATACAGGCTTTCTGATATAATGAGATTTGTCCGTGTCGATGATTACTTTTACGTTTTCAGGCAGCGATTCTGCCAAAGGGTTAAAATGGCTGTAAGCATAAACCGTTATATCATACTTTGTTGCGTCAACAACGCTTAATGCTTCCAACAATGAACGCTGCAAACCGCCGTGTTGAATTGACGGTAAAAATATAACTGTTTTTTTCATTTTATTCCTCCAACAGCGCCTGCCACTGCGATTTGTATTTTTCAAATTCGTGCGAATAGTCGGTTGATTTGAGATTATTGACGATAGAGTTATATTTTTCGTTATCGCTGATAAGGTCGGTAATGCTCTCTGCAACGGCATCTGCCGAAATTTCGCAGACAACACCGTTTTTGCCGCTTTCAACAAGCTTTTGACCGCCGACTGTTGCGGTTGAGATAACGGGTTTATTCAGCCTGTGTGCTTCAAGGATAGTAACAGGCATTGCCTCCTCATAAGAGGGCTGAACGTAGATATCACACGCCGCCATATAGGGGTAGGGATTCTTTTGCATACCTGTTATTACTATGTTGTTGCTTAGTCCGTATTCGGCAATCAGCTTTTCGAGCTTTGCTCTTTCGGGACCGTCACCCACAAAATACCAGATAAAATCTTTGCCGTTTGCTTTGAGATTTTTTGCCGCTTCAACGGCAAGGTCAAAGCCTTTGACGGGAGCAAACCTGCCGCAGGAGCAGATAACGGTTTTGTCGGTTTCAGGCAGAGAAAATTCTTCGCTCTGTGAGAGAAGCATTTCTCTGTCTGTATAGTTTTCAACGATTGTGATTTTGCCCCTTGCATCGGCATACCATTCTTCAATCAGCACCTTCTGCTGCTCGTGAAGAGCGGCAACAGCGGCATAGTTTTTGAGAACGGCGTTGTGGATTTCAGGTGTATCGTTTGTGCTTGTGTGGTAGAAGAGGATCTTTTTGTCCGCACTGATGCATTTATCAACAAAAAGTGCAACATAGCCCTGCACATAGGCAACGGCAACGTCATAGTGTTTGCTGTCAAAATACGTTTTGCGCTCGTATTCCATAGCCGCCTGTCGGATTTTTTCTTCAAGCGTATCGTTGAGCGCCTTTGCCTTATCTTTTTTGCCTGAAAGCTTTGCAAGAGCGGCTTTGCCCTGCATTGCAAGGGCAAAAGGCTTTCTGTAATAACGGTTCGGGTCTTTGTTTATGATAACGGTTACTCTTTCGTCAATAAAAGGCAAAAGGTCGGTGCGGTTTTTGCGAAGATAAAGAGTAACGTCATATTTGTTATAGTCAATTGCCTTAAGGGCGGAGACGAGTGATTTCTGCACGCCGCCGATTGTTAAATGGTGAGCAACGATCAATAAACTTTTTTTCATTTACATCAGCTCCATCCATTTTTTTGCGATTGTTGCAAGTGACATTTCGTTTCTGATTTTTGCGGCATTTTGAGAGAGCTTATCAGCCAACTCATTATCGCCTGCGATTTTTTTCATTGCTTCGCTCATTTCTTTTGCGTTGCCGACGCTTGTCAGAATGCCGTTTTCGCCGCTGTTTATAACGGCGTTTGCGCCGCCTATGGGGCAGTCTGTGCAGATAACGGGCATACCGATTGCCATTGCTTCGAGCATTGCATTGCTCATGCCCTCGTAATCAGACGAATTGACGTACATCGCATCGCGGATAATCATATTTTGAACTTCTGCACTGAACGGTAAGAAGTCAATATATTCTGTAATGAGGAGTTTTTCTGCAAGCTCTTTAGCTTCTGCAAGATGTGCTTTGTCATCATCGTTCTGCGGTTCACCGATGATTTTGAGTCTGTAATCGCAGAATTCTTTATGAAATTCTGCAAAGGCCTCAACAAGCATATTCAGATTCTTTTGCCTTGAAATGCGGCAGAATGTGGTAACGTATTTCTCTCTTTCACCGTGGTACGCCTCGGGGAGCTTATCGTTAATCGGGTTAAAGATAACCGTGCCTTTGGCGGAGATGTTTTCGGGGTAAGCGGCTTTTGCATCGTTTGTCTGAAAAACAACGGCATCGGCACGCTGGTAATA
>JAZNDY010000111.1:0-2476 GCA_045588295.1 Acutalibacteraceae bacterium | reverse complement strand
CTGCGGTTCTTTCGCCGATGAGGATGTTATATTTCTTTCTGATGTATCTTACAATTGCCTCGTTGAATTTGTCACCAGCAACCTTGATGGACTGGCTTGTTACAATCCCGCCGAGTGAGATAACTGCAATATCGGAAGTTCCGCCACCCATATCAACAATCATCGAACCATAGGGCTGGGAAATATCAATTCCAACGCCGATTGCCGCAGCAAGAGGTTCTTCAATGAGGTGAACTTTGCTTGCACCTGCCTGAATTCCCGCATCGATAACCGCACGTTCCTCAACTTCGGTAACGCCACTCGGAACGCAGATAATTACACGGGGTTTGAAAATACTCCTTTTTGTTACCTTGCTCAGGAAATATTTTATCATTCTTTCGGTTGTGTTGTAGTCAGATATAACTCCGTCGCGAAGAGGACGGATTGCAACGATATTACCGGGGGTTCTTCCGAGCATTCTCTGGGCTTCTTCACCAACGGCATAAAGTTTGTTTGTATTTTTGTCAACGGCAACAACAGAGGGCTCCTTTGCAACAATGCCCTTGCCCTTGATATAAACCAGAACCGAGGCTGTGCCCAAGTCAATTCCGATATCCTGTCCGAACATATTTTATCACCTTACCTTGTTAATTTGGCTTTTCTATATAAAAGATCATCGTTGAATTCTGTTAGATTCACATTGTCGCTATCTCATATATCATATACTATTTAAGCGGAATTGTCAATAACTTACAAAAGAAAAACCCAGGAATGTAAGGCTGCCGGAGTGGGTAAAAACAGGTTTTTTGAGTTTTTTTGTCGAGGACAGATTCTGACCATGCCAAATTGCATATTTTTTATCAAAAACCAGTCGCTTATTGATAACTTTTTAACAAAATTTCAAAATCTCTTGAATTATTTGAAAAAAATGCTAAAACAGACTTGTAAAAGTGTGTCGGTTTGTGTTAAAATATATGCAAATATGTTTTACAAAATAATGGTCGATTGTTGCAATATGTGGCAATCTCGAGCGAATGCTCAACGGAAAGGAGTAAAAAATGATTTATTCTTCAGAAGTAGAAAGAATGTGCGTTGTTAAAAAAGGCGCGAATCACGGTCCGGCACCCATCCCGGAAGAAGAAAAATGGGTTAAATCAAAGGAAATCTCAGACATATCAGGTCTCACTCACGGTGTTGGCTGGTGTGCTCCTCAGCAGGGTGCCTGCAAGTTGACACTTAATGTCAAGGACGGCATTATTCAGGAGGCTCTTGTTGAAACACTTGGTTGTTCTGGCATGACTCATTCTGCTGCTATGGCATCAGAAATTCTCCCCGGAAAGACTCTTCTCGAAGCACTTAACACAGACCTTGTTTGTGATGCTATCAACACTGCAATGCGTGAACTCTTCCTCCAGATTGTTTACGGAAGAACTCAGACAGCATTCTCAGAAGGTGGTCTTCCTATCGGTGCAGGTCTTGAAGACCTTGGAAAAGGTCTCAGAAGCCAGGTTGGAACAATGTACGGAACTCTTGCCAAGGGTTCAAGATATCTTGAGATGGCTGAGGGCTATGTTACAAAAATCGCTCTCGATGCTGATGATGAGATTATCGGTTATGAATTTGTTCATGTTGGCAAGATGATGGATATGATTAAGGGCGGTATGGACGCTAACGAGGCTATGAAGAAGGCTATGGGTACATACGGCAGAGTTTCAGATGCGGTCAAGATGATTGACCCCAGACACGAGTAAGGAGGGTTTTGACAATGGCTTTATTTGAAAGTTATGAAAGAAGAATTGATACAATAAACAAAGTTTTAAACGCAAACGGCATTGCATCAATCGACGAAGCAAAGGCTATCTGTGACGAAAAGGGTATCGACCCATATGCAATCGTTAAGGGTATTCAGCCAATCGCATTTGAAAATGCTGGCTGGGCTTATGTTGTTGGTGCGGCTCTTGCTATCAAGAGAGGTGTAAAGACTGCTGCTGAAGCTGCAAAGGTTATCGGCGAAGGTCTTCAGGCTTTTTGTATCCCCGGCTCGGTTGCTGATGACAGAAAGGTTGGTCTTGGTCACGGTAATCTTGGCGCTATGCTTCTCAGCGAAGATACAAAGTGCTTTGCATTCCTTGCAGGTCACGAATCATTCGCAGCAGCTGAAGGTGCTATCGGTATCGCACGTACAGCTAATAAAGTAAGAAAAGAGCCCCTCAAGGTTATCCTTAACGGTCTCGGCAAAGATGCTGCTATGATTATTTCAAGAATCAACGGCTTCACATATGTTGAAACTGATTATGATTTCCACACAGGCGAGCTTAAGGTAGTTAAAGAAACTGCATATTCAGACGGTGAACGTGCAAAGGTTCGTTGCTACGGTGCAAATGACGTTCTTGAAGGCGTTGCAATTATGAAGCATGAAAACGTTGAAGTTTCCATCACAGGTAACTCAACTAACCCCACACGTTTCCAGCACCTTGTTGCAGGCACATACAAGAAG
>JAZNDY010000110.1:0-8252 GCA_045588295.1 Acutalibacteraceae bacterium | reverse complement strand
AAATTACTTTTCCGCAAACGGCATTTTTTATTAAACTATATGCTCGGAAATTGCCGCATATTTCAGTTTTTTTACTTCCGTATGCATTTCACTTTTATTTATGGTATAATCTGTTGTTATACAAATCAGGTGCGGACGGAGTCCGCCCTTAACTCTTCACTATTCATTATTTACTATTCACTAATAATTGCGCATTACGAATTAAAAATCGGGGTGTTTCCATGGATGTCAGAGTCGGCGACAAGCTTCAGATGAAAAAAAGCCATCCCTGCGGCTGCAACGTTTTTAACGTGTTGCGCATCGGCGCTGATTTCCGCATAAGATGCAGCCAATGCGGCAGAGAAGTTATGCTCGAAAGAGTCAAGGTTGAAAAAAATATTAAAAAAATTATCCGCGAAGATGAGGAATAATATATGCTCGATAAACTCATAAAGGTTGAAGAACGCTTTGAAGATATAAATGAAAGGCTCTGCCAAAGCGACGTTGTGGCAGATATTGCTCAATATAAAAAGCTTATGCAGGAACTTAAGGTTTTAACCCCCATTGTTGAAAAATACCGCCAATTAAAAGCAGCGGAATCTGCAATGGAAGAGGCAAAGGAAATGCTTGACGCAGGCGGTCTTGACCCCGAATTCCGTGAGCTTTGCCGTGAAGAATTTGAAGATTCAAAAGAAAAAGTTGCCGTTTACGGAGAAGAACTGAAGATTCTTCTTCTGCCCCGTGACCCCAATGACGATAAAAACGTTATTGTTGAAATCCGCGGCGGTGCAGGCGGCGAAGAAGCCTCACTTTTTGCAGGCGTGCTTTACAGAATGTATTCAATGTATGGCGAAACAAAAGGCTGGAAGTCAGAAATTCTTAACTCCAACCCCACAGAGCTTGGCGGATTCAAAGAAATCAGCTTTATGATTGAGGGTGAAGGCGCATACTCACGCTTAAAGTTTGAAAGCGGTGTTCACAGGGTTCAGCGTGTGCCCGAAACAGAGAGCCAGGGCAGAATTCACACCTCAACCGTTACCGTTGCCGTTTTGCCCGAAGCTGAAGAGGTTGATATTGAAATAAATCCTGCCGATTTGCAGATTGATACCTACCGCTCAGGCGGTGCAGGCGGCCAGCACGTTAACAAAACAGAAAGCGCCATCCGCATAACTCACCTGCCCACAGGCACGGTTGTTGAATGCCAGGATGAACGCAGCCAGCATAAAAACAAAGACAGAGCAATGAAAATTCTGCGCTCAAAAATCCTTGAGTCTGAAAGAGAAAAACAGCACGATGCCATTGCAGGCGAGCGCAGAGCGCAGGTCGGCACGGGTGACAGAAGCGAAAGAATCCGCACCTATAACTATCCTCAGGGCAGAGTGAGTGACCACAGAATAAACCTTACTCTTTATAAAATCGAAGCCATTCTCAACGGTGACCTTGACGAGGTTATTGATGCCCTCATCACCGCTGACACGGCTGAAAAATTAAAAAGCGAAGAATAATATGAACACTTTAAAACTTGATTCAAAAAACAAAAACGACCTTTCAACAGCTGCCGCCATACTCAGAAACGGCGGTCTTGTTGCCATACCCACAGAAACTGTTTACGGACTTGCAGCAAACGCACTTGATGCCGAAGCAGTCAAAAAAATATTTATAGCCAAGGGCAGACCAAACGATAATCCGCTCATTGTGCATATTTCTTCACTTGAAGAAGTTTCGCCCCTTGTTAAAGAAATTGACCCCAGATTATATGACCTTGCTGATAAATTCTGGCCAGGTCCGCTGACAGTTATTCTTAAAAAATCAGATGCTGTGCCAAACGAAGTCAGCCCAGGTCTTGATACCGTTGCAATCCGTATGCCGCTTCACCCTGATGCAAGAGAAATCATACGCCTTGCAGGTGTGCCGCTTGCCGCACCAAGCGCAAACGCTTCAGGCAAACCCAGCCCCACAAGCGTAAACCACGTTATCGATGACCTTGACGGCAGAATTGACGCCGCGATTGACGGCGGCGAATGCTCCGTCGGCGTTGAATCAACTGTTATCACTCTTGTGACCAATCCCCCTACTCTTCTCAGACCGGGCGGAGTTACAGTTGAGCAGCTTGAAGAGGTGCTCGGCAAAATAGCAATTTCCTCTGCTGTTACGGAAAAATTGAAAGATAACGAAAAAGCAGAATCTCCCGGTATGAAATATAAACACTATGCTCCGAAAGCCCGAGTTACCATTGTTAAGGGTGATTTTGAAAAATACAAAAGCTTTGTGCTTGCGCAAAAAATTTCCGCTTGCGCCGTTTGCTTTGACGGCGAGGGAAAATATTTTGAAAATGCCGTTGAATACGGTGCTGAAAACGACGGTGCTTCACAGGCACACGGTCTTTTTGATGCCTTGCGTGAGGTTGATGAAAGCGGATGCGAAACCGCTTTTGTTCGTTGTCCCTCTGCAGACGGTGTAGGTCTTGCGGTTTATAACAGGCTTATCCGCTCTGCCGCATTCAGGGTTATTGACCTTGAAATCGGCATACCCGTTATTGGTCTGACGGGGCAGACAGGCGCAGGCAAATCAACCGTTTCAAAACTGCTTGAGGCAAAAGAAATTTATAACGTTGATGCTGATTATCTTGCACGCGTTGCCGTTGAAAACTCAGAGGTTATTGCCGCGCTTATTGAAAATTTCGGCGCCGATATCATTGTTAACGGCGCTCTTGACCGCCGTGAATTGGCACGCAGAGCTTTTTCAGACCCTGAAAAACAGAAAAAACTTAATGCCATTGTGCATCCTGAAGTAACACGCCTTGCGCTTGAAGAAATTCACAAAGCTGAAAAGTCAGGTGCAAAAGCCGCTCTTATTGATGCCGCGCTTCTTTTTGAAAGCGACCTGACGGCAATCAGCACCTTCACGGTGAGTGTTATTGCAGACAAAGAAACACGGCTTGAAAGAATCATTAAGCGTGATTCCATCAGCCGCGAAGATGCGCTTATCCGCATAAAAGCACAAAAAAGCGAAGAATATTACGTTGATAATGCCGACGTTGTTATCCGCAACAACGGCGAAGACCTTAACACGGAAATTAAAAAGATTATTGAAAGAATATAATGCGTACATAATATAATGAAAGGATGATTAAAATGTGTGACAAAACCCCTGCAGAAGCTCTTAAAGAAGAACTTTTTTATTCACCCGAGCACGCCGCTTACACTTGCGGTGATGACGAAATAAAGATTGCCGATAATTTTTGCATCGGCTACGCGGAATTCCTTGACAGATGCAAAACCGAGCGTGAGGCGGTTGCTTTCGCAAAGGCTCTTGCCGAATCAGAAGGCTTTACTGCTTTTGACCCTGCCGTAAAATATAAGGCAGGCGATAAGGTTTATTATGAAAACCGCAAAAAGGCTCTCATTCTTTGTGTTTTCGGCACAGAAAGCCTTGCAAAGGGTGCCAAAATCGTTGCATCTCACGTGGATTCTCCCCGTCTTGACCTTAAACCCAATCCGCTTTATGAGGACAGCGAAATTGCTCTTCTCAAAACCCATTATTACGGCGGAATCAAAAAATATCAGTGGACTGCAATTCCTCTTGCTCTTCACGGTGTTATCTGCAAGAAAAACGGCGAAACCGTTGAAGTCTGCCTCGGCGAAGATGACGGTGACCCCAAGTTTGTTGTAACCGACCTTCTGCCCCATCTCGGCAAAAGTCAGGCAAGCAAATCTCTTGATGAAGCAATCGCAGGCGAAAACCTTAACGTGCTCATCGGCAGCCGTCCTTTCGGCAAAGAAAAGGGCAGCGAACTGGTTAAGCTCAACATTATGAAGCTTCTCAATGAAAAATACGGCATTGTTGAAGCTGATTTTCTTTCAGCTGAGCTTGAAGTTGTGCCTGCATTCAAGGCGTGCGATATCGGCCTTGACCGCAGTATGATGGGTGCTTACGGTCACGATGACCGAGTTTGCGCTTATCCCTCAATTATGGCGGCATTTGCAGTTAAAAACCCTGCATACACAACCGTTTCAGTTATCACTGACAAGGAAGAAACAGGTTCAGACGGTAACACAGGTCTTAATTCCGCTTATCTCAAACAATTTATTGAGGATATTGCAAAGCTTCAGGGTCTTGAGGGCAGAGACGTTCTGCGCGCAAGCGAATGTCTTTCAGCAGACGTAAACGCAGGTTTCGACCCGATTTATCCCTCAGTTCATGATAAACTTAATGCAGCGTTTATCAACAAAGGTATTGTTGTTACAAAATACACAGGCTCAAGAGGCAAGGGCAGCACAAACGATGCTCACGCAGAGTTCATGGCAAAAATCCGCAATATCTTTGACAGTGCAGACGTTGCCTGGCAGACAGGCGAGCTTGGCAAGGTTGATGAAGGCGGCGGCGGAACAGTTGCCAAATATATTGCAAACCTCGGCGTTGAGGTTGTTGACGTTGGTGTTCCCGTGCTTTCAATGCACGCTCCGTTTGAAGTTGTTTCAAAGCTTGACGTTTATATGGCTTTCAAAGGCTTTAGAGCTTTCCTTGACCAAAAATAAATTCGGCTGAAAAAAAGATGTCAGATGTTTTTTTATATGTTTTTGAATAAATGTTTACAATTTGTTCATAATTCAACAACAATAAAAGCATATCTATACAATATTATACAATCATACACTATATGTGTTTTGTTTTGATATCTTCTTTTTTCATTTTTATTTTCTCTTTCCCCAACGCACTGCCGAATGCTGCACACATTCGGCAGTGCTCTTTTTATTCACAAATCAAAGGGGTATGTTTATGAATATCAGCAATCTTCAAAAAACATTAAAAAAAGGTGAGGCTTATCTTGTTTCTTCACCTGAAAACCGCCGTTATCTGACAAACTTCAGCTCTTCAGACGGCTACCTGCTTGTGACTGCAGATGAGGCTGTTTTTATGACAGACAGCAGATATATTGAAGCGGCTGAAAAAACGGTTAAGGATTGCAGCGAAATTGTGCGGCTTAATTCTCTTTCCGCCCAGCTCCCCGTTTATATTAAAAAGCTTTGCATAACTAAAATTATGACAGAAAGCGCAAGGCTGACTGTTGAAGAATTTAACCGTATTGCAAAAATTGCAGGCTGTCCCGTAGTTGCTGAATCAGCTGACGAAGCAATCAGTAATCTGCGCCGCAAGAAAAATGATGAAGAAAAAAACTGCATTTTAAAAGCACAGGCTGTTGCTGAAAAGGCGTTTAAGCATATTCTCGGCTTTATTTCAACAGAAAAAACAGAAAAAGATATTGCACTTGAGCTTGATTTCTTTATGCTTAAAAACGGTGCTGAAGCAATTTCATTTGAAACAATAGCGGTCAGCGGCGCAAATTCATCAATGCCTCACGGTGTGCCGTCAAATAAAAAAATTGAAATCGGCGATTTTATAACTATGGATTACGGCGCTGTTATTAACGGATATCACAGTGATATGACGCGCACTGTTGCAGTCGGGTCTGTCAGCTCAAAACAGGCAGAGATATATGAAACCGTGCTTAATGCACAGCTTGCTTCGCTTGCAACGCTAAAAAACGGCATAAGCGGATATGATGCGGATAAAGCTGCAAGAGATATCATAACCGGCGCAGGCTACGGCGAATTTTTTGGCCACGGAACGGGTCACGGCGTCGGAATTGAAATCCACGAAGCTCCCCGCCTTTCATTCAAAACGGATTCAATTCTTGCTGAAGGTGACGTTGTTACCGTTGAGCCGGGCATATATCTGCCGGGTGAATTCGGTGTCAGAATTGAAGATATGGCTTATATCACGGCAAACGGCTGTGAAAATCTGACCAAATCACCCAAAAATCTTATAATTATATAGTATTAAATATTTTTATTAATAAAAAAGACTTGAAAAATTATTGTATATAGTATAAAATAACTGTGAAAACATATAAACTATTATAAGGAGAAATATTTTATGGTAACAGCAGGCGATTTCAGAAACGGCGTAACCTTCGAAATGGAAGGTCAGGTTTATCAGATTATCGAATTCCAGCACGTTAAACCCGGCAAAGGCGCTGCTTTCGTAAGAACCAAGATCAGAAACGTTATCGGCGGTGCAGTTGTTGAACGCACATTCAACCCCTCCGATAAGTTCCCCACAGCTTACATTGAAAGAAAAGAAATGGAGTATTCATATGAAGACGGCGGTCTTTACTACTTTATGGACCCCGAAACCTATGATATGGTTCCCATCGGTCAGGATACTCTTCCCGAAAACTTCAAGTTTGTTAAAGAAAACGAAACTTGCCGTGTTCTTTCATATAAGGGCAGCGTTTTCGGCGTTGAACCCCCCACAACAGTTACTCTTCAGGTAACAAAGACTGACCCCGGCTTTGCAGGCAACACAGCAACAAACGCAACCAAGCCCGCAACTCTTGAAACAGGCGCTGAGGTTAAAGTTCCTCTCTTCATCGACGAGGGCGAAATGATTATGATTGACACACGCACAGGCGAATATCTCAGCCGTGCATAAAGTTAATTAAATATTTTTTTGGAGGACAAAGAAATGACTCTGACTGAAAAAGTTGCTTATCTCAAAGGTCTTGCAGAAGGTCTTGCACTTGATGAAAGCAAGCCCGAAATCAAGCTTATCAACGCTATGATTGATATTCTTGATGACCTTGCACTCACAGCTACTGACCTTGAAGACGGTATGGATCTCATCACAGAGCAGCTTGACGCTGTTGACGAAGACCTTGACGAGCTTGAGAGCTTCGTTTATGAAGAGCTTGATGATGACGATTGCTGCTGCGATGATTGCTTTGACGAAGATGACGAAATCTACGATGTAGAGTGCCCCACTTGCGGTGAGGTTATCGCCATTGACGGTGAAACACTTGACGAAGGCAGCATTGATTGCCCCAACTGCGGTGAGCTTCTTGAATTCGACATCGAATTTGACTGCGACTGCGATTGCGACGATTGCTGCGAAGACTAATCATAAAAAATTAACGGGTGGAGTTAATCCACCCGTTTTTTTGTTGCCTTAATTTAAAAATCAGCTGTTTTCTCTTTTTTTTTCTTTTTTTGTTCTCTTATAAGTATAAACATCAAATAATTTGTTGTTTATAATACTGCAATGCATAACAAAAAACACAACAGAACAAATAAAAACAACAGGTATTAAAAGAAAAATAATTACACCTGCATTTTCGCTTAATTCTGCCATTGCAACAATCATAAAGATTACTGAATAATTCAAAACAAGAGACAACGTTTTATAAATAAACGCTTTTATGCCCTTATTATAAATCATATTTTTATCTTCTGAACTCAGTTTTTTGAAAAACGAAAGCTCAAACATTTCTTTTTCTTCTTCAGAAAGTTTTTGTTTGCCGATAATTAAAAGAATCAATGCCGCTATTATCAGCAAGAAAAGTGCGCCAAATATTATTCCTGCGTTATTGATAAACGCAATCAAAACAATTAAAAGTTCAGGAAGCAAGAAAAAAACAGAAAAACCTGCCGTTCTTATCTTTGATTTTTTCTTTATTTTTGAACGAATTTTTTCAATTTGTTCATCATAACCGTAATCAAGATAAATTTTTTTCGGTGTTGATAAATTATTCGGTTTTTCAAATTTTTCTGTTTCCTTAATTTTATTTTTCAGTTCTTCAGTAAAAACTGTATTATTAACCGGATAGTTCCGCAAATTGACAGATTTTTTTCCGGCATTATTGATTAAAAAGGCTTGATATAATTTTCCGTTTTTTTCAATAACAAATTTACCGTCCGTTATTGCTTGTTTTCTTGCTTTTAAAATAAAAACAGAAGCAATCTTAATTGCAAAACAAACACATAAGAAAATAATAAAATTGATTACGTTTGAAGTTGCAATATAAACTATAAATCCGATTGCAGCAATTAATGCACACAAAATATTTAATATAGAAGCAGATCTGTAAATATATTCATCAGCCATACTTTCTTTATCAAC
This sequence comes from Acutalibacteraceae bacterium, assembly GCA_045588295.1. Taxonomy (GTDB): domain Bacteria; phylum Bacillota; class Clostridia; order Oscillospirales; family Acutalibacteraceae; genus CAG-177. Next base: position 314 of record JAZNDY010000110.1, on the reverse strand, counting down.
TTTTATTAAATCATTTTGTTTGCCTTCATAAAAATCATTATTTTCAGCATAACCTTTCTCAAACTTACAGATATATGCGAATTTTTTGTTTTTATATAAGATTACGCCTATTTTATCGTTAGTTTTTATATTATCATAAAATTTATTTGAAATTTCCAACTCAGTATTATTTTTATTCAATAATACGTGATATTTTTTTGTTACACCTCCTTCAGAATCTTCGTGTTTGGATATATTTTTATTCTTGCAAACAGTTCTGATTGTTATTAAATTATTGTCTCTCAGGTTATATAACCGATAAACTTTCAATAAAA
>JAZNDY010000109.1:0-2005 GCA_045588295.1 Acutalibacteraceae bacterium | reverse complement strand
CGGTTTGTTGAGGCAGGGGAAGAGTGTGCCGCACTCAAGAGCTTTAGCTTCATCATACATTTCCGTGCTTGTTTGCATCGGTACATACATCATTGCAACCGCATAGTTTGCCGGCAGAGGTGAAACCGAGCGGCTGAACAGGTCAGGCTTATGCACCTGCCTGCGGTTATATACAGGGTAATCCAAAATAATCAATCCTTTCGGTTTTAAAGGTCACGGTGTTGCGTTGTGACCTCTGCTTCATAATATGCAAAAATCGAAAAAACGGTTACTTGACAAAAGTTGACGCTTGTTTTATATTAAAATTGTATTTTGAATGCAGGAGGCTCTATGATGATTGATTTAAGCAGAGTATGGCCTGAATGGAAAGCTGTTGAAAAAATCGGCGAAGGCTCGTTTGGCAAGGTCTATAAATGCGAGCGAGAAGAGTACGGTATAAAATCGGTTTGTGCAGTCAAGGTTATTTCTATTCCTCAAAGCAAGGCAGAGCTTGACAGCATGAGCTTTGAGGGTGTTACCGAAGAGGGAGCAAGAAGCTTTTACAGCGACGTTGTCAATGATTTTGCAAACGAAATCAAGCTGATGGAAATGCTTAAGGGTGCGCCCAATATCGTCAACGTTGAGAATTTCAAGATAGTTGAGCGCGAAAATGAAATCGGCTGGGATATCTATATCCGTATGGAATATCTTCAAAGCTTTGTTGCATACTCAAGGAGCAAAAAACTCAGTGAAGAAGACGTTAAGAGATTTGCTCTTGATATCAGTAACGCGCTTGCAATCTGCTCACAGAACGGAATAATTCACAGGGATATAAAACCTGACAACATTTTTGTTGATAAATTCGGCTCGTTCAAGCTGGGTGACTTCGGCGTTGCCAGAAAGCTTGAAGGCACGATGAGCGTGATGAGCAAAAAGGGCACATACAGCTATATGGCGCCCGAGGTTTTCAGGGGCGAAAAATATGACAGCCGTGCAGATATCTATTCGCTCGGTATGATTATGTATAAGCTTCTTAACCGCAACCGCGACCCGTTTGTTGATTTGAATACACCGATGGTAGGCTTCAAAGAGCGTAACGATGCTATTGAACGCCGCAGAAGAGGAGAGAGAATACCTGCGCCTGTTGATGCAAGCCCTGAAATGGCGGCTGTTATTCTGAAGATGGTTGAATTCAACCCTGAAAACAGATACAGAAACATTGATGATTTTATTAATGTGATTAAATCGTCACAGCCTTCAACTGCTGTGCTTGGCGGCAAGGCTGAACCTGTGCAGACTGTTGGCAACGAGCCGACGGTTGTTGCCGATGATGAACCCACGGTTATCGGTGATTCTTTGGGCGAAGAGCCGACTGTAATGTCTGACAGTTTTGGTGACGAACCTACTGTTATGGCAGAAAAAGAAAAGAAACCCAAAAAGAAGAAGATATGGTTAATAATTCTTCTTGTTTTTGTGGGTTTGGCTTTTGTTGCGGGTGTTATAATTGCAATTGTTTTAATTGCAGATTATTCAGCGCGCAGAGCATATTATAACAGTATGTATAATGAACCGGTAGTGGAAGACGATTATTATTATGAAGAATCATACAGCGACTATTACTATGAAGAAGAGTCCGAATCTGTAATGAGCGCAGAAATTCTTTATGAAGAAGCGGAAAATGCCGCGATGACCCATACAGCTCAAGGTGCAATCCTTTTCGGCAAACTAGCTACGGAATATAATTATTATGCGAACTCATATCAACGCAGTATGGAGCTGTGGGATTATGTGGCTAGCAGGGATACAATTGCTGCCAGCAGTTGGTCATATACTGTCGGATTAAAAGATGACGGCACTGTTGTTGCTACAGGCAATAATGAAGACGGAGCATGTGATGTTTATAACTGGTCTGATATAGTTGCGGTTTCAGCACAATGGCGTCACACAGTTGGTCTTAAGTCTGACGGCACAGTTATGGCTGTTGGATATAATACGTATGGTCAATGTAATGTTGATGGTTGGACAG
>JAZNDY010000108.1:0-4665 GCA_045588295.1 Acutalibacteraceae bacterium | reverse complement strand
AAACAGGCAAAATTTTGAATCTCTCTGCCGTTTCATATGCATCCGTGCCGTTAAGAGAAGCGCAAAGCGAGGTTACACTGCAGATAAGCTCGGAGTTACCGCCTTTAAAAAGCTCCGAAACGTCTTCGCCGCTTGCTTCAACCTCTTCAGGTGCGCCGTTTGCAAGCAAATGCGCAAGCAGACGCACACAGTTGCCGCCAAAGCTGTGACCGACAAGGTGGATTTTATTTTCTCCGCTCCAGTTTTCAACAAGCGTACTTTTATATGTTCTGCCGAAGCGTTTATGATTATATTTTTTTGAATGTGCTTCGCCGTAATCAACCCTTGTGCCTTTGAGCTGAGCATAAAGCTCACACGCCTGGTCCCAGGCGCTGGACAAAGGGCCGACCGTGGCGGCGTAACACTTATATCCGCAATCATTGAGCCATCCGATAAGGTCACCCGTTGTTGCGCCCCAATAAGGCAAGGTTTCATACACCTTTTTACTGGTTCCCCAGCCAAACATACCGTGAACCAAAACAACGGGATATCTCAGATTACCGTATACCATCATCAATCCCACCAAACATTTTTAATCAGCAACAAGAAACAGTCAAATGCCGATTACTTCCAAAAACAAAACGAAGACGTTAATCTTCAATTGCCGCTTTACGGGAATTAATTGCCTTGAAAATTTCTGTGTCAAACTTGGGAGTGCGGTCATAATAATAAAGACCGTTCTGCTCCTGTTCAATATCATAGAGCTGGGTGTAACAGAAACCAAACATCTTATAGTTATCAAGAAGCGCATCCGTAAGACCCTTATAACGCTCAACAAACTCTTCAAGGGTTTTGGGTGCGTTGCCGTAGCCCCAAGCGTCAGCCCGGTCACCCTCTGACCACTGAAGTCCGCCGTATTCGCTGACCCAGGCACAACCCTTGCCGCTGAACATCTGACGCTCGGGGAATCTTTCAAAAAGAATGCCCTCGGTCATAAGCTTATCATAGTTGGTTTTGAAGGTTTCAACGTCCTGCTCATAATCGTGAACGTCATAAATATCTGTTTCAACGTGGAAATTGCCGCTTGTATCAATGCAGGGTCTGGTAGTATCAAGCTGCTTTGTAACACGGTAAATCGTTCTGAGAATTCCGTCAAACTGCTTTCTGCCGTCGATGTCCCATGTTTCGTTAAACGGACACCAGCCGATAATTGACGGGTGATTGAAATCTCTTTCAACGCATTCACACCACTCGGGAAGCATTGCTTCAAGAGCAAAGGGATTTGACCAGTCAAGACCCCAGTTGCCGTATTCGCCCCAAACAAGATAACCGAGTCTGTCGCAATGATAGATGAATCTGGGCTCGAATACCTTCTGGTGAAGTCTGGCACCGTTGAATCCTACTGCAAACGAGATGTTGATATCGTTAATGAGGTCATCCTCTGTGGGTGCAGTGTAGATACCGTCACGGTAAAATCCCTGGTCAAGCACAAGACGCTGGAAAACGGATTTACCGTTAATGAGGAATTTATAATCGTCAAGCTTCAATGAACGCAGACCGAAATAGCTTGCAATTTCATCGCCGCCGAATGTGATTTTAAGGTCATAGAGTCTGCCGCAGCCGGGTTCCCAAAGGTGAGTTTCCGCAAGAGCAATTTCACCGCTGACAGAGCTTGAGGCTTTCTTTGAAAAGCTGCCCATACTCTTGCCTTCATAAAAAGCTTCTGCGGTGAATACACCCTCACCCTCAACGTTTGCAGTGATTGTGAGTGCACCGTTTTCGGCATCGGGATAAAACTTGAAATTCTTAACGTATGCCTTGGGTGTGAATTCAAGCCACACAGTCTGCCAGATGCCCGTTGTTCTTGTGTAATCACAGCCGCGTGATTTGAGTTCTTCGCACTGCTTGCCTCTGGGCACAAGCGGATTTCTGACGTCGTCAACAGCATTCACAACAAGAGTGTTTTTGCCTTCAACAAGGTATTCCGTAATCTCAAATCTGAATGATGAATAGCCGCCTTTATGGAAGCCTGCTTTTTTGCCATTGACGTAAAGAGTTGCTTCATAGTCAACCGCACCGAAATTGATAAACACCCTGCCCTCAAGATTTGCGGCAGTGATATCAACTGTTCTTCTGTACCATACGGCAGGTATAAAATCAGTGTATTCAACGCCTGAAAGCTTGCTTTCGGGGCAGAAAGGAACAATTATTTTCTTTTCCCATTCAACTTTGTCAAGAATACCGCCTGCAAGCTTGCTGTTACCAAAGTCAAATTCAAAATCCCATTCACCGTTGAGGTTAAGCCAGTTTTTTCTTTCACTCTGCGGATTGGGATGTTCAGGTCTGGGAATATTCATAATATACCTCCGTTATATCTCAAAATACTTTTCTTCAATCATCGCCGCAAGGCAATGATAAACAGGGAGAGTAAGCTCCTGGATTTTATAAGTTTCTGTTTCGGGCAGACGGATGCAAATTTCACACAGCTCGCTGAGCTTGCTTTCTTTTGCACCTGTTATCGCTATTGATTTGATGCCTGCCGCCTTTGCCGCCTGAGCCGCATAAACAACGTTTTCTGAATTTCCTGAAGTGCTGAAAGCAACAAGCACGTCGTTTTTTGCCGCATAAGCATAAACCTGCTGGGCAAAAACAAGTGACGGAAGTTCGTCGTTTGAAAATGCTGTCATAAGCGCTGAATGCGCGCAAAGCGAAATTGCAGGCAAACCTTTCTGCAGATTATCGGCAACAAAAGAAGAATCAAAATTCTTCTTTTCATCATCGTTCAAAGGTCTGTGTTTAAGAAAACCTTTCATAAGCTCGCCAACAAGGTGGTCACAGTCTGCAGCGCTGCCGCCGTTGCCGCAGCAAAGAAGCTTGCCGCCATTCATATAACAACCGTCAACAGCATTAAACGCTTTTAAAATATCGTCTTTACAGACTTCAAGCACAGGAAACCTGACAAAGAGATTATCAAAAATCAAACTCATTTTGCAGCCTCCTCTGCGCAGATTTTTGCAACACCGAGCGCGGCATAATCACCGATTGCATCGCCGAGCATAGCAGGAACAATTTCACAGCAGCCTGCAGAAATTGCAAGCGCTTCTTTCTGAACGGTTTCTCTCATCGCTTCTTCAAGCAGATGACCCGAACGCTCAAAAATACTGCCGATAACGATTCTTTCAGGATTCAGAATATCAATCAGAATTGCGATGCCGTGGCCAAGCTTCGTGCCGCATTTGCGATAAATTGCATTAGCAAGCTTATCACCGTTTTCAGCCGCCTGAGCAACGGTAAGAGCCGTAACGTTATCACGCGGAATGGTTGTTACGCCGTTATAGATTGAGAGCATACCTTTTGCCGTTGCGGCAATACCCGAGCCGGAGCAATACCCCTCAAAAGAGCCTGCCTTGCCGTAACCGACGGGGCCGTCAGGGTCAATTCTGATATGCCCCACCTCGCCTGCCATGCCGCAGCTGCCTGTGTAAAGCTTGCCGCCAAGGATAAGACCTGCGCCCATACCGGTGCCGAAAGTGAGAAAAATCATATTCTCACAGCCTCTGCCTGCGCCGTATTGCCATTCAGCAAGCGCGCAGGCATCCGCATCATTGCAAACCTTGCACGGAGCACCGAATTTTTCGGTAATAATGTCTGCAAGCGGCACGTTATCCCAATCAGGCAGGTTGGGCGGACACATTATTAAACCTTTTTTGCCGTCAAGCGGACCGCCGCAGCTGACACCGCAGGCAACTATATCACCGTTAGTTAAGTTATTTCGTTCAAGCAGATTTTGCGCGCTTTCAAGAAGCTCATCCGTAACAGCACGCCAACCGCGGCTGACTTTAGTTTCAAAACGGATTTTATCAAGCACTTCAGAGGAATTATTTTCAGCGATAACAACAGCGCATTTAGTGCCGCCGATATCAAAGCCGAGAAAATGTTTCATTCTTTCCCCTCCGCAAAATCAGATAAAAGATATTATACACTTATAATAAGCAACAGTCAACATTTAAAGTAACAATTTGTAAAAAGGTGCAAAAAAATGTCGGTTTTATTCATCAGGGCCGTTATACTTTATGCGGCAGTTATTTTTGTTATCCGCCTTATGGGCAAGCGCCAGATTGGCGAAATGCAGCCGTCTGAGCTTGTTATAACAATACTGATATCCGAGGTTGCGTCTCTCCCCTTGCAATCAAAAAGCATACCTGTTCTTTATGCTGTTGTGCCGCTTTTTGTTTTTGTTTCATTTGAGATAATTCTGTCCGCATTAAGCCTCAAATGCAAAAAACTGCGCACTCTTATGCAGGGGCACGAGGTTATCGTAATCAGAAACGGCAAAATCGATATCAAGGCTCTGAGGACACTGAGAATGACGGTTGAAGACCTTGAAGGCGCACTGCGGCAAAAAGACGTTTTTGACGTTAAAGAAGTTGCTTACGGCATATTTGAAACAAACGGAAAACTCAGCGTTCTTCTGAAAAATGATGACACAAAGAAGGAGAAAAAGAAAAAATGAAGAGAGTTATTGTTGCTTTATCAATGCTGGCGTTTGCTTTTGCCTCATCTTTCTTTTTTGCATATCTGCTGGATAAAAATATATCCGGCTTTTCTGCCGAAGTTTCTCACCTTGCTTCTGTTTCACAAACAGCAAGTATCGGCGAAATTAATGCAGAAGCAAAGCAAATTATT
>JAZNDY010000107.1:0-12556 GCA_045588295.1 Acutalibacteraceae bacterium | reverse complement strand
CCTTAACGTAGCAAGCGGTACCGAGGCAAACGGAAATGTTATATTTGCCCTTGGGTGAAAGTGAGAACAGCGCATAGAAAGTTGCAACGCCGTAAACTTTTTCAAGCGGAACTTCCATACCGTCTGCAATCATCTTCTGAACTTCGATGGGAAGATAACCGTAGATGTTCTGTGCCTCCTGCATAACGTGCATAAGCATACTTCTGTCGCCCTTGCATTCTGCAATGATAGCCTGAAGCTGAGCTTCCTGCTCGGCAGTGCCTGCGAAGGGAAGGTTACTGATTTTTTTAAGCATTAGCCATTCCTCCTGAGATTTATTTTGATTAGCTTAAAACTTTTTTGAGAATGAGAAAACGGACGCAATAATCCACATTTCTGCATTCTAAAGCATTATAACATATAATATAAAAAAATGCTACATTATTTTAACGGATTTATCGATAAATTTTATACTTTTTTTATTCATTTTTGTTGCATATCTGCCTTGGTTGACAACGGTGCAAAAACTGTGATATATTTAATATATATGTGATAAATTTGACAAAGGATTTTTGCTTATGAAATCAAAACGCAGTTTTCCCATTTTAACTGTAACCAAAAAGGCTGAAGCGGCTCTGAAAAAAGGTCATCCCTGGGTCTATGATGCAGAGATAACCGAAACTTTCGGCAACCCCGAAAACGGTTGCCTTGTTGACGTTGTTTCGCAAAAAGGCTCCTATCTGGGCACGGGATTTTTAAGCCTTAACAGCAAAATCAGAGTAAGAGTTGTTTCTTCAAACGCAAACGAGAATTTCTCAAACGCATTCTGGGAAAGAAGAATAAAATATGCAATCGATTACCGCAAAACCGTTATGGGGGATGATTTCGGTTGTTGCCGCCTTGTTTTCGGTGAGGCTGACGGTCTGCCCGGTCTGACGGTTGACAGATTCAGCGATATCATCGTTACACAGGTGCTTTCATACGGAATGGATAAAATCAAGGGCATTATCTACAACGCAATTGTTAAAACGCTCACCGATATGGGCGAAACAGTCAACGGCGTTTATGAGCGTAACGACGTTGCAATCAGAGCGCTTGAGGGTCTGGAAGAATATAAGGGGTGGTATGAGGGTATTCCTCACCCCGAAAGCACTGTTACCGCAATAACCGAAAACGGAATCAGCTATAACGTTGATTTTGAAAACGGGCAGAAAACGGGATTCTTCCTTGACCAGAAATATAACCGCCTTGCCGTTGCAAAAATTGCCAAAGGCAAAAAGGTGCTGGATTGTTTTACCCACACAGGCTCGTTTGCGCTCAATGCCGCAATGGGCGGCGCAGAGAGAGTGACAGCGGTTGATATTTCAAAAACTGCGGTTGAAATGGCTGAAACCAACGCAAAGCGTAACGGTCTTGACGGCAGAATGGATTTTCTTGCCGCAGACGTTTTTGATTTGCTCCCCGAGCTTGAAAAGCAGGGCGGCAAACCCTATGATTTCATAATCCTTGACCCGCCCGCATTCACCAAAAGCCGCAAAACCGTTAAGAGTGCGGAGAGGGGATACAAAGAAATCAACTACAGAGCAATGAAGCTTCTGCCGCGCGGAGGTTATTTGGCAACCTGCTCCTGCTCCCACTTTATGAGGAACGATTTGTTTGTTAAAATGCTTCACGATGCCGCCGCAGACGCAGGCGTTCAGCTCAAGCAGATTGAGGCACGCCAGCAAAGCTGTGACCATCCCGTTTTGTGGAACGTTCCCGAAACGGATTACCTCAAATTCTATATTTTTCAGGTGGTGTAAATTATGTCTTTTTATAAAAACTGGATGTCATATATCAAGGACGATGCAAAAATCACACGCATCGCAATGCCCGGCTCGCACAACTCCGCAACAATGGCAATCAATAAGCTTGGCCGTTGCCAGGCAGGCACACTCTATGAGCAGTATTGCTACGGTCTGCGTATGTTTGATATCAGACTCAAAGCAACAAGAAAGGGCGAGCTTATAGTTGCCCACGGCGTTATGAACGGCGTTTCTGCAGAGCGTGCATTCCTTGATTTGAAAAGGATTATTAACGAAACCGATGAGTTCATCGTTATCTGCCTGCGCACATATATGAACCAGGGCATCGGCCCGATCAAGCTCAGCTATAGCAGCAACAACGCAGAAACAAGCAGACTGATAAGAACCTGCCTGAGCCCCGAAAAATATGCGCTGACCGACATCGACAACATTGCAGACCTCACAATCGGCGACATCAGAAAATCAGGCAAAAAATACATAATCATCAACGAAAACGCAGAATATGATTACAGCGTTGCCTGCCCGATGGAGTATCCTTGGGAGAGCGATATTTATGGCCTTAAAACAGAGAAATTCGCCAAAACCATTCTCAAATATTTTGACGAAACGCAGACCGACGGCTTCTTCGGTTTCCAGACCCAGATGACGCCCAACCTCGGCACGGAAAACGGCTGGTCAAAATGGCCTGACGACCTTGACGATATGATAAGACCTTATATTCCGCAGATTATCGGTGACATTGCCGCAAACCCCGAGTGGCTTGAAAAGGTCAACATCATCGTTGGCGATTTTATGACGAAAGATAAGATGAAAACAAACGAAATTCTTTCGCTCAACCTGCTCAAGGGCATAGTTAAAGACGAGCTTCGCGATGAGTTTGCAAAGGCTATCGGTAAATATTAATAATATATCTCACAACTGTTAAAATTCAATTCACACCAAATTAATATTTAGGGGTTATTATCTGACTGTACCCGATGGGAGCCGCAACCCACGGAGTACACCGCAATACCCCTCCTCAATTCAACCCTATGCAGAAAAAGATGCTGCCGCAAGCATCTTTTTCTTGCTTTATAAAGCAAAAAGCAGGTCAAACGACCTGCTCTTTTTTATGCATTCCTGCTGAATATTCTTTTTCTTAAAATGAAATAAAGGCGACCCGTTAAACCGAGACAAAAAGTAGGGCGGGATGCCTTCATCCCGCCGCATTTTTTTGTTATTTGCAGTTTTTTCGCTTTTCGACGTATCCTCATTCACTTTCAAGCGAAGAAAACGCCATTCAGCTTCCTTTTTCAACGTTCACGTATTCTTGCGGTATATTCTTTTGCGTAAAATGAAAAAGAGCGAAAACTGAACAAGGAACGTTGCCGCCCAAGAAATGGGATAAGACCAATAAAGAAACATCAGCGTTCTGTTCATCGGCAGAATCGCAAACACCCACAGAAGCCTTATTCCGCAGCCGCCAAGCAGCGAAACTATCATCGGCTTAAAGGATTCGCCCATACCGCGCAGCTGACCTGCCGCAACGTCCATCAGTGAGCAGAAAACGAAGAACGGCATTATCATTGCCAGTCTTTCTGCGCCGATGGCGATAACCTCGGCATCCTTTGAGAAAAAGCCGACTATTGTGCCGCTGAATATTCTGCCGACCAGACCCATCACAACGCCGATGACGGTGGCTATTGACATACAGTAAAAATAAATTTTGTTAACGTTCTGATGCTTTCTTGCGCCCATATTCTGCGAAGAGAACGTCATTGCCGTTTGTGAAATTGCGTTTGTGGCTGTGTAGATATATGAATCAAAATTTGAGCCTGCGGCAATACCTGCCATCGCAACAGAGCCGAACGAATTGACCGTTGACTGAATAATAACGTTTGAAATTGAGAAAAGCGAATTCTGAACGCCTGCAGGCAGACCGATGCGGATAATCTTGAAAAGCTCGTTTTTATGGATGCGAAGCTTGCTGATATGCAGTTTGCAGGCGTTATCAAGCCGCATAAGGTGAATAACAATCATAATCGCAGAGAGATATTGCGAGGTGATTGTGGCGATTGCAACGCCGCTGACACCCATATGGAAAAAGATAACGAGGATAAGGTTGAGCCCGACGTTGACAAGACCTGTTGAAGCAAGGATGAAAAGGGGTCTTTTTGTGTCGCCCGTTGCTCTGACGATTGCCGAGCCGAAGTTATAAACCATTGAGCCGGGGGAGCCTGCAAAATAGATTTTCAGGTAGAGCGTTGCAAGGGGCAAAACGTCGTGCGGCGAGCCCATAAGCACAAGAATTTTGCCTGACAGGAAGAAGCCGACTACGCCGATAAAAACGCCGCAGATTATGCTCATGAGCATTGCTGTGTGGGTACATTTGCGGATTCGTTTGTCATCATCTTCGCCGATGTGGCGTGCTACCATAACGCCCGAACCCATTGACAGACCTATAAAAACGTTGAGAAGCAGGTTAATCAGAGAGCCTGTTGAGCCGACTGCCGCAAGAGCCTGACTGCCTGCAAACCTGCCGACAACCACAACGTCTGCCGTGTTATAGGCAAGCTGAAGCAAGCCTGTGAGCACAAGCGGAATTGAAAATAAAAATATTTTTTTCAGGAACGGTGCGCTTGTCATATCCAGCGCATATTTTTTGCTCATTTTTACACTTCCGTTGAAAAATTTATATTTAAAGTATACCACTTTCACTTGGCTTGTCAATTGAGAGTATTGCCGAAAAAAAGAGAGTGTTGCCGCTGATTTTTTGGCAACACTCTTTGTTTTATTTATTTGCTTTTGCTGATTGCTTTTTGACGTACCAGCTGATGATTTTGTCAACAAGCCCTTTCTTTTCTTCAGCGCCGCCGCCACCGCCGCCGGGGGCAACGGCATCGGAATCCGAAAGGTCAATTTCTTCTGCGTTGAGCTTATAGGAGTTTGCAAAAATATCAAGCACCTGTTTGCGCACCATACCTCTCAAGGGCAGGTGAGCAACAAGGCCGTAGGTAGCCGCCTGACCTTTATCAGCAAGCTCGGGGTGAGCTTTAACGGTTTCAACCGCCTCTTTGAGGTCGGCAAGATATTGGTCAACAACCTTTTCGTGCGGTGCGGTAACCATTGCGTGCAGAGCGTCAGGGAATTGCAGGCGGTCAATATGCCAGCCTTTTTCTTCCATAACGTCGCCAACAGCAAAGGCATTAACTGCAGGGTCTGTTGATTTATAAGCGAAAAGGCTTGCAATGGGGCTGCCGATAATTTTGAAGCATCCGATATCTTCAATGCCTTTTTTCAGGCGCTCTGAAACCTCAACGGTTTTCTTTGCAAGGGCAACGTAACCCTCAACGCCGTTTGCCTGAATTGCTGCCCAGGCAGCCGCATATGCGCCGCCGGGACGGGTGCCGAGAAATGCGGGCGATGCAAAAAGACCGCCCGGCCAGTTTTCGTTAACAAAAACCTGATGCTTGAAGTAATCAACGTTTCTGTAAAGAATGCAGCTTGCGCCCTTTGCGGCAAAGCCGTATTTATGAATATCAGCAGAAATTGAGGTTACACCCTCAACCCTGAAATCCCACAGCGGCACTTCATAGCCTGCTTTTTCAATAAAGGGCAGAATATATCCGCCAACGCAGGAGTCAACGTGCAGAGGAATGTTATGCTTTTTGGCGAGAGCACCGAGTTTTTCGATGGGGTCAATAATACCGTGAGGGTATTCGGGCGCAGAGCCGAGAATCATAACGGTGTTTTTGTTAATCATCTTTTCAACGGCTTTAACGTCAACACCGTAATCATCTGCAAGCGGTGCTCTGCGGATTTTAACGCCGAAATATTCAGAGCCCTTATCCCACGCAACGTGGGCAGTTTCAGGGATAATCATTTCAGGCTTTTTGATGCCCTTGGAGCGACCGAGGTCACGGTAGGTTTTAACGGCAAGCATACAGCTTTCAGTGCCGCAGGAGGTCATAACACCGCAGGCTTCTTCATCAACGTGCAGCAACTCTGCCGTAAAGCGAAGCACTTCTTTTTCAAGCCTTTTGAGGCTTTTGAAAGCGGTGGGGTTAAGACCGTTTGCAGAGAAATATCTGGCATAAGCCTTTTCAAGAAACTGTGTGTATTCTTCGTTGAGATAATAAACAAGGCTCCAGGTTTTGGCTTCCTTGTAATTGGGGTCATCCTTGCCGAAGCTGTCAAGCTCTTTGAGGATTTCCTCAAAAGGTCTGCCCGTTTCGGGTGCATATTTGCTCATAACGGAACCTCCTGTAAAGTTAATTTAAAACGGCAAATGGCTGAAAATCCAGTGGGTTGCAACGCCCAGATAATTGCCCAGAGCATAGCCGACAATACCTGTTGTGATACCCGAAATGAGAGCCGCATTATTCTTGAGAGAATTTGCAACGGCAGGCACAAACGGGGGCGAGCAGATTGCCGAAACAGACGTGATAATCATTGTGTCAAAGTCAACTTTGAAAATTTTGCAAAGCAGTGCGTGCAGAAACATACTGCCGAAAATTGCAACGGCAACGTAAACGAGAATTGTAACGTTAAGATGAACTAACTTTGAAAAGTCAGCCATTGTTGCAACCGTGAAGCAGAAAATATAGATGATATACATGCCGAGGTTGTTCGTCATTTTTATGTTGCGGATGGGTTTGAAGAACGAGCAGATGATGGAAAGAGTTGTTACAAGCAGAATTGTTACAGCTGTTTCGTAGCCCTTAACAAACGTGCCTGCCACATAGGAAACGCCGACTATTGCCGCTGAAAGAAGCAGGGCAAGCATAAGTTTGCCAAAGGTTTTGGGGTTGAACATACCTTTGTATGAGGTGGTTTCCTGGCATTCGTTGCCGTCAACCGAAACGTTTTTATCGCCTTCAAAATCTTTCAGGCGAAAAATCTTTTTGATAAAGTATTTGCCCGAAGAAAGAACGATGAGCATATAACCGATTGATATAACCGTGTCATACGTGTTGAAAATAGTAAACGTGTTTTCGTCAACGTTAAGCGCCGCTTTGATGGAAGCGATGTTAGGCGTGCCGCCTGTGTAAACACCCATTGCAAGACCTGCATACTGGGGTGTCTGAGGGTCGGAACCGAAAATAAGGTGAAGAATAAAAACGGTTATTGTTACCGAAAGAATCGCAAGACCCATGCATTTCAAACCTTTTTTGGTTGTGCTGAAGCCTTTTTTGATATCAAGCGAAAAAAGAATCAGCGGCAAAGCAAGAACAACGCTTACGTCCTGCAGGGTTGACTGTATGCCCGAAAAGCTTTCAGGCAGAATTCCTACGTTTCCGATAATAATACCAACGATATAGCAGATAAGAACAATTCCGAGCTTTTCAACTGCTTTGATGCGGTTGTTGAAAAAGATGATCGGAGCGGGAAAAGCGCAGAATAGAATTGCAATTAAAATATTTACCATCTTTTTTACCCCAAATTATTTAAGTGACTCACGAACGTTTGAGAAGAAATATTCCTTGCGTTCCTCGTTATCAATAACCTTAACGGGCTTGACCTGGTTGAGGTTTGCGCCCTGCTTGCGCAGAACTTTTTCGCGGTAATCCTCATACGTGCCTCTGCGCAGGAATTTGACTTCGCAGTGGCCGAGTGCGCCGTTTCTGATCAGCGGAGGAACAAGAACGTTTGTTGCGCAAAGATGCTTTTCAAAAATCTCTGCGTAGCGTGCGCAGTCTTCGTCGGGGATTTCGTTATTGGGTTCAATAAGAACAACGTAATGGCCGGGTGAAGTTGAACGGTCAGGATAGATGCAGTAGCCTGCAAAATCTTCGCCGACCTCTTTTGAAAGGTCGTTGATGAGCAGGTCGAAGGCTCTCTGGTTGATTTTTTCACCGCTGATGTTGGCAATCTGGTTGCGTCTGTACATAAACTGCACCATGGGTGACTGTTTATGGAAACCTGTTACCTTAACAACGTCTTCAATGCGGTAGCGGTAAAAGCCGCTCATATTGGTGAGGATAAGCTCATATTCTTTGCCAACCTCAACCTCGCTGATGGTGAGAGGTCTTGAATCCTCGTCAGCTTCAACGGGCAGGAATTCATAGAAGCCGTTCTGCGGCAGAAGAACAAAGTCTGCGCTGTTAACCTCAATCGGAATGCCGAGCATACCTTCTGAAGCCGCATAGCCTACGTAGTGCAGGGGAATTTCTTCACCTATATAACGGCGGAGTTTTTTCTGATAGAATGCAAGTGCGCCCGTGCCCATACCGTACATCCAGCCAACCTTGGGCCAGATTCTGGGAACGATAGCTTCGTCATCAAAGCCTTTGCGGAATTCTGCGCGCAGTTCTTCCGCTCTCTTGGGGTCAGGTTTGCACTTTTTGAGGAGCTTTGCTCTGATTTCGGGGTCGCAGGTGATGCTTTCATTGATTGTGCCTTTTTCGATATCGTCGCAGAGCATTTCCCAGTTATCCTCAAGATATCTGAACATTGATTCAGCCATTGTGATAAACACTGTGCCGATATAGCTGACGTCTGTTCTGGGCAGAGCAAAACGAAGCTTCATATAGTGCATATCCATAGGCTTGAGCGATTCGGGATACATAACCTCTTTGGGTGAAGTAACAAAGAGGGGAGTGAGGGGCTTGAGATAGTTCATCGGGATTGAAGCAAGACCTGCCGCACCGCTGCCGCAGGGAAGCTTGTGGTAAAGAACTTCAACCGTGAGCAGACCTCTCTGCGGAGGCACTCTCATACCCTTGCTTTTGAAGTATTTATATGCGCAGCCGACTGTTGCGCTGAAGCCGAAGCACTGAGCAACCCAGGTTGCCCAGGCGCTCATGGGAACAAGCTTTGATTTGCCTGTTGAGCCTGATGATTCCGCAAAATTGAGGGGAAAATTCTTTGTGAGAATATTCTTTTCGCCCTTGTAAGCGATTCTTTCAATATAATCCGCATAATCGGGATACCACGAATAAGGCACGGTGTCCTGATAGCTTTTGACAGAAGTTACGTCTTTGAAGTTGCACTTTTTGCCGTATTCGGTGTTTTTGTTGCGCTTCATCAGTTTTTTGAGATTGCGCTCCTGCTGTTTAACAGCTCTGCCTGCATAGAAATCAAGCTTTGCGTGCTCCATTCTGCCAAGCATAACGCTGAATTCAACAGCCATACGTCCTGTTATGTTAGCCATTGTTTTGTCCCTCCGTTTTACCGTTTTCGTCCTTGAAAATAAACTTTTTACATATTGCGAAATTCACAAAACCCAGAATAAAGGTGGCTGTGAATTTTGAGATTGCTATTATATTATCCTCGCCCAGCTTCTGCGAAACGGACGCGGAAAGATGGAAAAGGAATTCCATGCCCTCTATCATCTTTGTGTTGGCAAAGGTGAAAACAACAATCAGCACCGCAAACAGCGGCAGAATGCCGAGGATTTTTCTTTTGCTGTGGAAAACCCAGAAATAATTGACAAAGAAACGCACAAAGAAATAGATGATAACCGTTGCGGCGTTTGCAACAAACAAAACGTATTTATCCGGCAGCGGTGTTAAATCAAAAAGCTTTATCAGCGGGTTGAGCGAAACGCTTTCAAGCACTGTAACAACAAGACCCATTGCAAAGTTTTTGACAAGCTGAACGGCGGTTTCTTTGTTTTTGGCTGATTTGAGTTCGGGAGAAGCTGACATAAACTCGCCCTTTCAATGTGTATAATGTAATATTTTAAACGCGATTAAAAGGATTTTAACATATTTTTAACAATAAATCAATAGCAAGTAATTCTTATGGGTCTAAAACTG
Organism: Acutalibacteraceae bacterium; assembly: GCA_045588295.1. Lineage (GTDB taxonomy): Bacteria > Bacillota > Clostridia > Oscillospirales > Acutalibacteraceae > CAG-177. The sequence continues at coordinate 3,033 of JAZNDY010000107.1, read as the reverse complement.
AACATTTTTATTGAAATGTATAAAATCAACGCAAGGCAAAAACTGAAAAGGGGCAAAAAAGACAAAAAAAAGACTCCGTCTGTTGACGAAGTCTTTTACTGGCTGGGGAATAGGGATTTGAACCCCAACAAACAGAGTCAGAGTCTGTCGTGCTACCGTTACACTATTCCCCAATGTAACGCTCAAGTGGGCTACGGGTTATTATTATACACGCTTTTAAGCAAATGTCAACACCTTTTTCAGAAAAAATCAAATTTTTTTTGCAAAATTTTTGCCGTCTTGCTTATTTTATAAACTATGGTATAATTAAGTTTGAATTAATCAGGGAGCGAGTAACGTGGAAACGAAAAATGATAATTTAATTGAATTGCTGAATAGATTTTTTGAAGCAGGCGTTTTAAAATTGGTTTATAAATCGGATAATGCAATTGTGTGTAACGTTTTTAACCAGTACTACGTTGCTTTCAGCGTGCCGATTTGCCGGAAATATACCGAACAATTTCCCGGGTTTGTGATTAACAGCAAAGGGTTAAGAACTGTATTGGAGGATGATGAGTATATCAACTATCATTTTTCTGCTTTGTCGGAAGAAACGCAGAAAGCATCTTTAGCGTATGTTGACGAAGTATTGTTACAACATATGATTAAAAACAAAAGCGAGTTTGAAAAACGTCCGCCCAAAATCGACCTTGAATTTGAAAAAGCCGTTATCGAGCTGGGCAAGGGTGCGCTGGAGCTGTTTCCCGATGAGGAAGAAAAACCCAAGAAACGCAGATTTTTCGGACTTTTTTAATAAAACGGAGGAATCAACAATGTCAAAGGATAAGAGATTTGAAAAGATTTATACCCAGGGTATGGGTGCAATGGAAATCTGGGTTGACAAAGAAACAGGCGTTAACTATTTATACAGACAAAGCGGCTATTCGGGCGGTCTGACGGTTTTGGTTGATAAAGACGGCAAACCCGTTATTACCCCTGTTGAAGAATAACCATATTTCTCCGTGAGGTGCTGTTATGAAAGCGGTCAAAAGATTAATTCACCATATCATAAGCTTTTTCTGCAAGCTTCTGCCCATAAAAAACAGGGTGCTGTTTTTCAGCATCAGGTCAGACGGTAAGCTGCTTGACAATATGCAGGCGGTCTATGATGCGCTTGATGCGGAAAAGGTTGTTTTTGCAAAAATGTATCCCCATTCCACAAAGCAACGCCCCGGAATTCAGTATTATCTGCTCACAAGCAGAGTTATTGTGACGGATGACTATATTTCTTATCTGCGTTACACAAAGCTTCGCAAGGGTCAGAAGCTTTTTCAGATCTGGCACGCCTGCGGAGCTTTTAAAAAGTTCGGTCTTGATGCCGACACCGTGCTTGACGAGCGTGAAGAAAGAGCTTCGCACGCGCAATACACCGCCGTTGCCGTAACGAGCGAAAAATGCCGCGAATTCTATGCGGGCGCAATGGGCATCAGCGAGGATAAGTGCCTGCCCATTGGTCTGCCCAGAACGGATTTGCTTTTTAAAGATGCAGATAAGCTTAAAGAAAGCGTTTATGCAAAGCATCCCGAATTCAGAGGCAAACGCATTTATCTTTTTGCCCCCACTTTCAGAGAAAAAGACGGCGTTAAGGTTGATTATGACCCCGCGGTTGATTGGGATAAACTCAGCAAATCCCTTGCAGATGACGAGGTTTTTGTTATCCGCCGCCATCCCGTGATGAAATATGACCTTATTAATAAGGAATATAATAATATAAAAGATTTGTCGCAGGAATCCACCCTTGCGCTCACAGCCGCAAGCGCAGTGCTGATAACCGACTATTCTTCGGTTATGTATGACGCCTGCCTGCTTGACGTGCCCACCGTTTTTTATTGCCCCGATTATAAGGAATACACAAGAGGCTTCTATCTCAACTTCCCTGACGATTTGCCGGGCGAAATGGTCTCAGACCCTGAAAAACTGCTCACGGCTATCCGCAACGCAAAAGAAAACCTTTCTGCACAGCGGATTGAAAAATTCAGAAACGAGCAGATAAGCGCCTGTGACGGCAACTCCGCAGAAAGAGCGGCAGAGCTTATCAAAAGTTGGCTGAAGTGATTGAACAGGTAAAAAAATAACAGGCTCGCATTAGCGTGATACTCTTAACGGAGTATCACGCAACTCTATTCGCCTGCGGCGAGTGATATTGCTACGCAGTGATATTCGGCTTTCCGCCGAGTGTTATTTGCTTTGCAAGTTATGGACGAATAGAATATCACTAAGTCCAAAGGACTTAATATCACTTTCGCAACGCAAAAATATCACGCTGACGATAGTCAGCATATCACTAACAGACAAAAAGAAAGAGAAGACTCGTTGCAAGAAACGAATCTTCTCTTTTTGTTGTTAGTGGGTTTGGGCTACTGCCCCACTTCATTTGTACTTACAAATGCGATGCTGGTTCTCAACAAGAATTGAATGATTTTTAAAATTCTCCGCTAAGGACATCACTACTTTGTGCAAGCCTGTGTTTTTTATTTCGCTTGGGTAACTGCGTTAAATATCCTTTCAGCATTGTTGCAGTCAATATAATCAAAGTTGAAATCCCTGAAGCTGCGGAGCTTTTCTGCAGAGCTTTGGGGATTTTTTATTGCTTCAAGCAGGGCGGCGTTATCCTTAACAACAACGCCGGGCACACCGCTTTCATAGTCAAAATAAAACGAACGCTCGTGCTCATATTCATCAAGGTCAAACGCATAGAAGATGCAGGGCTTTGCAAGCAGGGCAAAATCCATACAGACCGAAGAATAATCCGTTATAACGCTTTCACAGAAGAGTGTAAGCTTGCCGATGTCACAGCCTGTTGCATCGGTTGCGCCGTCGGGCACGGTTGCGGAGTGAATCTGCGGATGAAGCTTGATGAGCAGACGCTTTTGGGGGAATTCACGGTTAAACGCCGCAACGTCAATTTTTGAAGCAAGGGCAGAGTCTTTTTCTGCGCTGTCACGGAAAGTCGGGGCATAGAGCACAAGCTCTTTGCCGATGCACTCGGGATGG
>JAZNDY010000106.1:0-3458 GCA_045588295.1 Acutalibacteraceae bacterium | reverse complement strand
AGCGTTGTAGCTCTTATCTTTATATGAAACTGTATTATTCATTCCTTCTGTGAGTGAATCTGTTTCTTCGCACCAAATGCCGAAAACGTCCTTGAGCTTGTGTGCAGGGAAACCGCCGAGGTAGCATAAATCGTCCTTGTCAACTATGCCTGTCAGGTAACCTGCAACAAAATTACCGCCGTTTCGGACGTATTCTTCGATTCGGTCGATTGTACCGTCCTTGAGCATATAGAGGAACGGAGCAATAATAAGATCATATTTGCCGTAATCAGCATCCATTGGAATAACATCAACTGCGATGCCCTTTTCCCACAAGGGCTTGTACCATTTCACACACTCACCGAGGTAGTCGCGCTCGTTGTTGTTGTAACCGCAGAAAACATCGGTTGCCCACTTGTTCTGCCAATCGTAAATGATTGCAACCTTGCCGTTATAGCCTTTGCCGACGACACCGTCAAGCTTTTTAAGCACAGCACCGAGATGTGAAACTTCCTTGAATACTCTTGTGTTTTCGTGGCCACAATGGTCAACAACCGCACCGTGATATTTTTCGTGGCCGCCTCTGCTTTTTCTCCACTGGAAATACTGCACGCTGTCTGCACCGTGAGCAACAGCCTGAATTGAAGAGAGTTCCTGCATTCCCGGTTTGGGGAGCTTGTTCACGTCGTGCCAGTTAACAAGCGACGGTGTGCTTTCCATCATAAAGAAAGGCTGACCGTCTTTCATTGAACGGAATGCATCGTGCACAAAAGCGGTTTCAAGCGCTTCGTCGGTGTTTCTGCCCTTATCCCATGCAGGATAGTTATCCCACGAAACAAGGTCAAGCTTTTGGGCAAATTTCTGGTAATCGATGCCGTCATAAAGCTTCATAAAGTTTGTGGTGATGGGGATATCGGGGGTTATTTCGCGCAGGGGAGCGACCTCATTTTCATAAAACGAAATATGGCTTTCGGAAACAAATCTGTTCCAGCAGAGCTTCATAGCTGAAACATGGTTTTCGCCCCTGAATTTGGGTGAGTTTATCTGGCTCCAGTCGGTCATTCTGTGTGCCCAGAAGCCGTTCCACCATTTTTCGTTAAGTTCATCAAGGCTGTTGTGATAATATTCCTTGCACCAATCTCTGAAAGCTTGCTGGCAAAGCTCACAATGGCATTCGCCGCAGTATTCGTTGGAGATGTGCCACATTTTGAGCGCAGGGTGGTTTTTATATCTTTCTGCAAGAAGGCGGTTGATGTTGCTCACCTTTTCTCTGTAAACGGGTGAGGTGAGGCAGTGGTTGTGGCGCACACCGAATTCGTTGCGTATGCCGCTTTCTTCAACGCGCAAAACCTCGGGATATTTCTGCGCAAGCCAGGGCGGTCTTGCGCCCGAGGGAGTGGCAAGAATGGCAGAAATGCGGTTTTCGTGGAGCTTATCCATAATTGTGTCCAGCCACTCAAAGTTATAAACGCCCTCTTCAGGCTCAATCAGCGACCAGGCAAAGATGGCAACCGTTGCGCTGTTAACGTGGGCAAGCTTCATCAGGCGCATATCTTCGTCCCAGATTTCGGGGGTGTTAATCCACTGGTCGGGGTTGTAATCTCCGCCGTGGATGATATGGTCAAAAAATTTCTTCTCCATAATATCACTTTCCTGAAACATATTTTTAAACATTATACTTTAATATTTTAGATTAATCAACAAAAAACGGATACAAATTAATGTATCCGTTAAAAGTTTACCAGGTATGAATAACTTCGGGGTTTGCAAAAATTTCATCAAGCTTTTTGATAAAGGGAATAACGTCGTTAAAGCCGCCGATGCGGTGGTCAAACATAAGATTGATGGGCAAAATCTTTTTTGTTGCAATGTCAACAACGCCGTCTTCATTTTTGAAAGCATAGTCTCTGTCTTGCACTGCGCCGATTGCCATAATGAACACCTGAGGGTAGAGTATGGGCGCATAGGTAACGTTGCCGCTGAGACCTTTGTAAAGCGATCCGAGGTTTGTGAGGCAAACGGAGCCTTCGTTCATATCGTCAATCTGGAGCGAGGTTTCATCGTGCGGCACGTGCTTGAGCAAACCCTTGACCTCGGCAACCTTGTATTTGCCCACATAACCCGTTGCTATCTGGGCGGCGGTGGAAGCAAGCTTGCCTTTGATGACAAAGCCGATGAGCCTTTGCAGAACAATATCAAACAAAAGGCGGTCAACGTCTGTTGTTTCAAGTGTTTTCTGAATTCTTTCAAATTCTTCTGCTGTTTCTTTGAGCGTTCTTTCTTCAAGGTTTCTGATTTTAACGGGAAAAGTTTCGCCGTCAATAATCATCGGCACGGCAACGTCAACGTGTTTTTTGATTATGAGTCTGCCGCTTGAAGAAAGGCTTTTATAATCCATATGTGCGTTGAGCCTGGGTGCCGCCTTAAGACCTTCAGTGAGCACACGGAGCATAATTGTGTTTAGGGTGAGTTTATAATCGCAGTTGTTTTTGAGCTTGGTAAACTCTGCCCAGAAATTTGTGATATCGGCTTCATAATTATAGCCGCCTGCGGGGATGTTTTTTTGCGCGTTTGAAAGCACGTTGCCCGAAATACGGTTTTTGATGTTGAAATACTCAAGTTTATCGCCGGGTTCAGGGCCGTTGAGAGCCTTGGTTATGTATTTTTTGAAATCCATATTTTTAACTCTTTTCTTTATAGAATACATACAAATTTTATCAAACCGGATATATATATGTCAAATTAATTTTTTATTAAGGATTTTACTGTACTTCGGGACGAAGCGGTGGTATAATCGGTTAAGACGGTGAAAACGGAGGGATAGATTTTGAAAAACATTGTTCTTATCGGTATGCCGGGTGCAGGCAAAAGCACAATCGGCGTGCTTCTTGCAAAATCAATGCTTATGGATTTTGTTGATACGGATTTGCTGATTCAGAAGAAATGTGCAGAAAGCCTTTGCGGGATTATTGCGGCAAAGGGAATTGATGAATTTCTGAAAATTGAAAATGACGTTATCTGCGAAAACGATTTTGAAAACAGCGTTGTTGCAACAGGCGGCAGTGCGGTCTACGGTGAAGAGGCAATGGCAAAACTGCGTGCAGACGGTGTTGCGGTTTATCTTAAGCTTTCGCCTGAAGAACTTGTGAGAAGAATTGACAATATCCACACCCGCGGCATTGCGATGAAAGAGGGCACGAGCATAGCCGACCTCTATGCAGAAAGAGCTCCGCTTTATGAAAAATATGCTGATATCACCGTTGAATGCGAGGGTCTGACACCCGAGCAGTGCGTTGAGGCAATCGCAGAGGAAATCGGAAAATGAAGATAATCGGAAGTGACTATGACGGTACGCTCAACCATAACGGAATTGACGATGCCAAACGGAAAACAATTGAAAAATGGCGTGCGGCAGGCAACGTTTTTGCGATTGTCAGCGGCAGAGGCGTTGAGGATATGGTGAAAATCTATGCCGAGAA
>JAZNDY010000105.1:0-12669 GCA_045588295.1 Acutalibacteraceae bacterium | reverse complement strand
GTGAAGCCGCCTCCAAGATAAGATATCCCATGGCGTAAGCCAGTAAGACCCCTCATGGACTATGAGGTTGATAGGTTGCATGTGTAAGCGTGGTGACACGTTCAGCTTGGCAATACTAATAGGTCGAGGGCTTGACCATATATTATTTCTCTAATCGCTATTCTTTCTAATCTTTGTTCAGTTTTTAGGGTGTATTCGAAAGATATGCACCTTTAGCTCAGTTGGTAGAGCACCTGACTCTTAATCAGGGTGTCCAGGGTTCGAGTCCCTGAAGGTGTACCACAATTTGGCCCGTTGGTCAAGTGGCCTAAGACTCCGGCCTCTCACGCCGGCAACAGGGGTTCGAATCCCCTACGGGTCACCATAAAGAGAAGATAATGCGCGAATAACGCATATCGATATATTAGTCGGTGTTGATGACGTTGAGGGTCCACCCGTTCCCATCCCGAACACGGTAGTTAAGCTCAACAGTGCCGAAAATACTTGGCTGGAAGCGGCCCGGGAAGATAGGTCGACGCCGACACTTTTTTTAATTTGCCCTAATAGCTCAGTCGGTAGAGCAAGAGGCTTTAACTGAATCAAGGACTTGACCGTCCGGTGGACGAATAGTCAAGTCATTGATTAGGAAGAAACACAGAGCAATGCGAAGCGCTCCAAGCGAGCAGTGCGACAATGTTTCTGACCGAGGTGTCACAGGCACCGCAGCACAGAGCTTCATTTTAAAACCGAATATGCCCTAATAGCTCAGTCGGTAGAGCACGCGGCTGTTAACCGCGGTGTCACAGGTTCGAGTCCTGTTTGGGGCGCCAAAGAAAAAACACTCACGCAACAGCGTGGGTGTTTTTCTTTTACTCTGAAATATGTCTTGAATCTCTGTCACCGTGTTTCGGCAGACAAGTTCGGCTGTTAACTGACGAAAAGACACCCGCTGCCGGTGGCAGATGAAGGAGTTTTAGAATTGTTTAACTCATTATTATATGTTATATTCAAAAAACATTTAGATTTTTAAGACCAACGTACAAAAAAACGTACTTAATAGATGAAAGCGCTTTTAGAACAATAGCCGGGAGGTGAACAACATGGATGATTCAAAGATTATAGAACTCTATTTTGAGAGAGATGACAGAGCAATCAAAGAAACACAAATAAAATACGGTAAACTGTGTCACAAAATCGCATATAACATCTTAAATAATTATGAAGATTCAGAGGAATGTGTTAATGATACATATGTAGGTGTTTGGAACGCTATCCCACCTACAAGACCAAATAACTTTATGTCTTTTGTTTGCAAAATCACAAGAAATCTTTCTCTGAAGCGGTTGGAGTTTATGAATAGAGAAAAGAGGTCTGCAGATGTACTTGTCTCAATACACGAGCTTGAAGGTGTGCTGCCTGATGAAAAATATGCACCTGATGTAAGTGATGAAGACATAGGAAAATTGATAAGTGATTTTCTTTACACGGAAAAAGAAGATGTAAGAAATGTATTTATTCGCAGATACTATTTTTTCGATTCTATAAAAGAAATTGCAGTTGAATTTTCTTTTTCTGAAAGCAAAGTAAAAAATATGTTGTTCTATACTCGCAATAAACTAAAAGACTATCTGATTAAGGAGGGCGTTGAAATATGAAAACACCTAGAATAGTAAATGCCATCGGTCATATTGATGATGACCTAATTAACAGTGCAACAAAAAGTAAAAAAGTTGCCAAAAAGAATATTTGGATAAAGTGGACATCTCTTGTGGCTTCTTTTGCTGTAATTATAATTGTTGCCGCAGTTGCTGTTCCGACATTGTTCGGAGACGGGAACACAACACTTCCTGTTGTAAGCGGTGACAATACTACGATAAATAATAGTGAATCCGCTACTCCTACAACAAATGATAATGGTGCAACTACAACTCCGGTAGTAAACCAAGATACTACTCACATCAATAATGCAGAGCCAACTACTTCCGGTGGCAATGACAATACAACCACTGCTACAAATAACGATAGTACAACTCAGCCTGCCATTGGTAATGAATCTGCATTTTCGGAAACCTATGTGTACTATGTGTCTGACGGTAAATTTTCAACTTATGTAAGCGGAAAAGTTATATCAGAAGATAAGATTGATTATAAAATCGCAGATGTTTCAGTTGCAGCAGGTTGGAAAAACAGCTTTGATGAACAACTTACCACCGAAACTCTTCGTGCTGAGGTATATTTGATAAAAGGTATTTCAAAAGATGTTGCAGTTGCTTTGAAATTCATTGATAAAGGTGATGCATTAACTACAAAACACTATTATGTTATTATGAATCCGGATGCAGACTTAACCTCTGTTAAAGAGTATCTTATAGTACCGCTTGAGCCGAACAATAACGGCTATGAAGTTGCCGGTGAAATTGTTGGTAATGAGCTTGCAGAAGAATATGTTGTTGAATATACAAGTCAGTTTGTAAATGAATAAAGAAACAATAAGAAGCCTCGTTTTTGCATATTTTGCACTAACGAGGTTTTTTCAGCGTTTGCGAGGGTTTTAAAGGTGTATTTATAGGGGTTCAAAATCGGGGTGAGAACGCGAAATGAGAAACCGCCCAATCGGGTGGTTTTTTGTTTTACTTTTCTTTATGGACTCGAAGGGGAGCGGCAATGAATGATAATTTGATAGAATTGACGTTAAGGCATAGCCTCTTGAATTTTTTCTGACATTGATATAATATAAATATAGTTTTGACTAACCAGGGGGGTATTATGAACACTTACAATTCTGATACAAACGGAATTAAGTTTGATGCGCTTATTGAGCCTGCTTTTAACAGCTTTTGTATAGGTCTTTTTGTAAGGGCGGGCAGTAAATTTGAAACCGAAAACGATAATGGAATAACGCATCTGCTGGAACACGTTATTTTCAGAAACCTGAAAAAGAGTTACGGTGAAAACTTCTATGAAATAATGGCTGCCAACGGTGTTGACATTGATGCCTGCACATATAAGGAATTCCTGCATTTCTCTGTTAGCGGTCCGTCATATTCGTTTGAGTTCGCTTCCGATTTGTTTTGCAGACTGTTTGATGAAATCAAAATCAGTTCTGATGAATTTCAAAGAGAAAAAGCAAGAATTAAAGCTGAATTCCGCGAAAGAGATGAGAAACATACTCTTGATTACGCATTCAGCAAGGCTGTCTGGAAAGACACTTGCGTTGAAAAAACTATTCTCGGCAGTTTGGGCAACGTCAGCAGGATTTCTCTTAAAAAACTCAATGAATACAGAAACATAATTTTTTCTGTTGATAACGTTTGCGTAGTGCTGACCGGTAACGTATCCGATAGCGGCATTGAAAGCTTTAAGAACAAGCTTGGCAGTGTTAAGCTGAATCCGAATAAAATATATTTCAACAACTCAGCAGGCAATGCAGCAAAAGTCTTTTGCCGAAATGATGATATTATCGTTATGGCATCCGATTGGTGCTATATAAAAATCGGATTTGACGTTGAAACGCAAAAATACAGAGGCGGCGTTCATGATTTACTTTATTCCATACTGTTTAAAGGAGATAAAGCGTTGATTTATAACTCGCTCTCCGAAGACAATCCGCTGATATACTCGTACGATGCAACGTATGAGCAATATGACGACATAAGCAATATTTCGGTTAAATTTGAAGTTGCACAGGAGAATATGCTTGAAGCTTTTGAGTATCTTATAAAAAGTTTTAACAGGCTCAAATCAGGTGATTTTAATTTTGAAGCAAATTATAAATATGAGTTAGCGTCGTGTGTGTTTACTGCCGATAATCCATCAAACCTGAATTGGGATTTGGGTTATTATAATTTCATTTTAAAAACGGATGCGCTGAACTTTTATGATGAAAAATTCGGTCGGTTTAACGGTATAAGTAAAGAAGACGTTGTTGAAGCGGCAAAAGACATATTCCAAAGAAGAAATGCCACTGTTGCAATTAAAAGCAGCAAACGAAGAATTAAAACAAATGAGCTTGAAGGGGTTTTGGAATTGCTCGACGCTCCGCTTGGCGAATACTGTTTTGAGGAGCGGGGATAGTCAGATTTTGATTTCAATTTTTGTTTCCCTGATTGACACTTCAGTTTGTTTGCAGTAATATAATATATAATGTATTCGGAGGTCTTTATGGATAAGAAATTAAAAGTTGCCAATATTGGTATGAAATTCGGTATGTGCCACGTTGAGGGCGCAATGAGCTACGGTGCAGAGATTGCTGCTCTCTGTGATTCGAATGAAGAGAATCTGCGTTTTGCAGGTGAAAGATATAACATTCCCGAGGAAAGATGGGTAACAGACTATACGGATATCGTCAATAATCCCGATATCGACGTTGTTACCGTTGCTGTTCCCGACCAGCAGCACGTTAAAGTTTCTTGCGATTTGCTTCGTGCAGGCAAACACGTGCTTTGTGAAAAGCCGCTTGCTCTGACACGCGAAGATATTGAAGAAATGGTCAGAGTTGCAGATGAATCGGGCGCTAAATTTATGGTTGGTCAGATTTGCCGCTTCACGCCTTCTTTTGTAAAGGCAAAGGAAATTATTGATGCAGGCACTCTCGGCGAGCTTTATTACGTTGAGTCTGAATATGCACACGATTATATGAAACTCTGTGATGACTGGCGTGCGGACCCCAAGCGTCACGGTGTTATTGGCGGCGGCTGCCATGCAGTTGACTTGCTTCGCTGGCTTGCAGGTGACCCCATTGAGGTTTTTGCTTACGGCACAAAGAGGCTTCTGCCTATGGTGGAATATGATGATGCAACTATTGCAATTATGAAATTTAATGAAAATCTTGTTGGCAAGGTTTTTGTTTCAACAGGCTGTAAGCGTGATTACACTATGCGCACCTGCATTTACGGCACAAAAGGTACGCTTATATGCGATAATACGTCACCCACAATGACACTTTTTGTAACAGACGAAGAGGGCGTTGTTCAGCCTGCGCAGACTATTGAAGTTGAAGTCAACAACCACAATGCGGCAAAAGAATTTGACGTTTTTGCAGATGCAATTCTTAATGATAAGCCTGTTATAACCGATGCACGCGAAGGCGCAAAAACCGTTGCTGCCTGCCTTGCAATAGTTGAGGCATCAACAACCGGTAAGATTATAAAACCTGATTATAATTTTTAATCCCTGTCATCAATTAAAATAAAAACGAGGTGAAAATATGTTGATGGAAAAAGCGATTACTGATATATTACTCGGCACTGTTGTTGTTTCGGGTATGGCATATCTGCCGTTTGTTATAAGTGATGCATGCAAAGTAAACAGGGATAAGTGTGATTATCTGCTTATACTTGGCGGTGACGTTATCGGCGCAGATACTCCAAGCCCTCAGCTTTTTGAAAGAATGAAGGCTGCCGTTGCCTATCTGAATGAAAATCCTGACACGGTTGCCGTGCCTTGCGGTGGCTGTTTCCGCCCTGAACAGAAAAAATCAGAGGCGGCAATTATTGCAGAATACCTTGTAAATCAGGGTATTGATGAAAAGAGGATTGTTCTTGAGGACGAATCAACAATAACCTTTCAGAACTTTGAATACGGTGCAAGGGTTATTGAAAACCACGCAAAAAAGCCGCTCAATGAGGTTAAAATTGCGTTTCTTTCGTCAACGTATCACGTTCACCGTTCGGCAATTTTTGCAAAAATGAACGGCATTGAAAACTGCGGCAGAGTTGCCTGCAAAACTCCCGGCAGGGCGTTGCCGCGATATTTGAGAGAGTGCGTGGTTGCTCTTGAGATAATTTACAGAAAGCTTCCAAAAAAACAGTTTAATAACGATTGAAAAACATAACCCCCGGCTCAGCCGGGGGTTATGTTTTTATGGCACAAATGTTAAAATGATTGTTAAGATTGTGTGAAGTTTGTTGCATTATTCTTGAAAAAATGATATAATTATATTTAAATATGCAGTTTTACGGAGAACGAATTGATTTGTTATAAATATTGAACTTTACTTTATATGATTAAGATTAAATTTACAGCCGTGTGAGGAGTATATTTGTTTGCGGCTGTGTGATTGATTTGTAAAATAAGAGAAGCGGTGAAAAGATGAAAAGCAGATTCGGATTATGTAAAAAGGCTTTGTCGGTTATTTTTTCAATGGTGTTTCTGATGAGCATTGTGTCTGCCGGTTTTGTGCCAAAAGCGGCATCGGCAACGTTGACGCTGGCAGAGCTTCAGGCGAAATTCCCTAACGGAAAATATTGGAATCATACGGTTGGCGGTGCCAATAACCCTGACGGATACACCTCAACGCCCTGTAACCATCACAAAGCAAGCTCACCCTGCAGCCACAGCATTTGCAGCGGTGACGGAGGCTGCTGCTTTTACGGGGATTGCGGTTGTAACTCTTTTTCCAATTCGATTCAGTGCATGGGTTACACTTATAAGCTGGGATATGATGCATACGGCAGCAACCCGAGAAACTGGTCAAAAGTTTATAACCTGGACACCCTTAAAGCAGGCGACATAATAAGATATAAAAACCACAGCATTTTTGTTACAGCTGTAAACGGAAGCACAATCACATTCAGCGATTGCAATTACGGACACACCTGCAAAATAAGATGGAATGCGCAGATATCCAAAAGCGAGATTTTACCTAACCTTGCTTACGTGCTTGTTGCACCGAAGGCACTTTCAAACTCTTCGTCACAGAGTTATATTGCTTCTGATTTTAACGCTACAATCAAAGACGGAACTTATTCTCTCAAAAGCGCTCACACAAGCGGCAAAATGCTGAACGTTAACAACGGTTCGGTTTCGTGCGAAAACGGAACAAAAATCAACACGTGGAGCAAAGACGGCTCGGATGACCAGAAGTTTTATTTTAAGCACGTGTCAGACGGCAAATACCGTATCTACGCAGTCTGCTCGGGTTCAAGCGGTTCGGTTTATAAAAAGGTTGTTGACGTTAACGTTGGCAGCAACGGAACTTTGGAAACGGGCGACTTATTTAACGTTTGGGAACAGAACAGCAAATGGGATAGCTGCCAGTTATTCTACGTTGTTTCTGTTGGCGGCGGCAAATACGTTATTGAGCTTGCTTCCAAACCCAACGCTGTTCTTGCGTGCAAAAGCGCTGATACAGCCGCAACAAACGGCGGCGCCGTTACGCTCAGAAATTATGATGCATCCGCAACACAGCAGTGGTATTTTTACGATGCTTCAGGTTCAGCGCAGGTTGACCCGAGCATAGACTCTTCAACGTCTGCAAGCACGAAAACATATTATACGGGAATTTATAAGGTTAACGCAACCAGCGGTCTTAATATCAGAACAGGCGCGGGAACTTCTTACCCCAAGCTGGACACAATCGAAGATAAAACAACCCTTACCGTAACGCGGATTAACGGAAACTGGGGTGAAACCGTATATGACGGTATAACAGGTTGGATTTGCCTTGATTATACCACCTATATTTCACCTGAGGTTGTTTCGGTTGCCGTTAAAACGTTGCCCGATAAAACAACTTATTTTGCAGGCGATATATTGGACACGTCAGGATTGGAACTCACGGTTAATTACAGCAACAAAACAACAGGCACGGTAAACAGCGGCTTTGTTTGCTCGGATACGCCGCTTTCATCTGCAGGCACAAAAACCGTTACGGTAACTTACGGCGGAAAAACAACCACATTCAACGTAACGGTTAACAGCATTGACCTGAGCAGCATTTCTGTAAAATCAGCTCCCGCAAAAACAAGTTATTTTACGGGTGAAACTCTGAACACATCCGGTTTGGCGCTGAAGCTTACATACAGCAACGGCACAAGCGGCACGGTAACAAGCGGTTTCACCTGTTCACCAACGAAGCTTTCAACTGCCGGCACACAGAAAATAACTGTTTCTTACGGCGGAAAAACAACGTCGTTTAACGTAACTGTTAAAGCGGTAACGCTTGAAAGTGTTTCTGTTAAAACGGCACCCTCAAAAACCCAATATACCGTAGGCAACACTCTTGACACCGCCGGATTGGTTTTGAAACTTGTTTATAATGACGGCAGTACAGGCACGGCAAGCAGTGGCTTCACCTGCTCACCAACTACGTTGAGCACTGTGGGTACACAAAAAATCACTGTTAATTATAACGGCAAAACAACTTATTTTGACGTAACCGTTGCTGATAACGCTGTTGCGGAAATATCGGTTAGCACCTTACCTGAAAAAACTGATTATTACGTTGGTGAAACACTTGACGTTAAAGGATTGACGCTCAACATTGCTTATAAAAACGGCTCTTACGGCACGGCTGCCGGCGGATTCACGTTTACACCTTCAGTTTTAAACGCAGCAGGCAAACAGATAATCACCGTTGAATACGGCGGAAAAACAACGTCGTTTACGGTTAACGTTACAGAAGTAACGCTGATTTCGATAGCAATTAAAAAAATGCCTGCCGTTACTGAATATGCGGTAGGGGAAAGCCTGAACACAAACGGTCTTGTTGCTGAACTGCGTTACAACAACGGTAAGGTTGGTTATGCTTCAGACGGCTTTGTATGCACGCCGTCAGTGCTTTCTTCCGTGGGTACGCAGACTGTTACTGTCAGCTATGCCGGCAAAATCTGCACGTTTGACGTTACGGTCAAAGAATTCAGAACGCCTTCAATTGAAATCCTTAAGCCGTCAACTGTTTCAATAAACTACGGTGACACCCTGACCCTGCACGCAAAAGTTAAAGATTTGCCACTCGGTGCAAAGGTTAAATGGTCGGTTGAGGGCAGCGGAATTGAAATAATGCCGTCAGGCGACGGCACCACCTGCAAGGTTACCTCAAAGAGCAGTTGCGTAACAAAAGTTACTGCCGTTATTACGGATAAAAACGGAGTGCCGATTGTTGATTCTGAGGGCAAAACAACGTTTGATGAAATTACGCTGGAATCCAAAGCCGGTTTATTGCAAAGGCTTATTTCGTTAATCAAAAACTTTTTCGGATTAAGCCGCATAATTGCGCAGGCGGTTGATTACCGTAATTAAAAATAACGGACAGCTCGTGTTTGAGCTGTCCGTTTTATGTTTGTTTAAGATTTATCATTTAATTCCAAGAGCCATAAAGAGAGCTTTGAAAAGCAGTTTGAAGAAATCAAAAACGCCTTTAACGTCAATCAGGTTTTCGGTGCTGTCGCCGTCCTTAAGGTTGCCTGTGCCTTCAATGGGTGTGCCGTCATAATCGGAAGTGTGGCTTGAAAGCCAGGAAATCATACCCTCGGGGAATTCGAGCTTAACTTCTTCGCCCTTGCCGTTAACTGTTGACATATAAGGATAATCACCGTTTTCAGAGGAGAACATATCGTGGTTGATTGCATACCAGGCATGGTGGCTGCTGGATGTTTTTGTGCCGTCCTCATAGCAAACCTTTGTGAGGGTTGAAAAACGGCATTCTTCGGGGATATTTGAAGCCGCTGTAATCTTTTCCCAGGTGTCTGAAACGCCCATAAAGTAATTAACAAGAGGGTCGCGCTTGCTGGAGGTTATCCACACAGGTATATCTGCAAGGTAATCGCAAAGGTCTTCTGAAGGTGACCACGCAGGGCAGATGGGAAAAGCTGCCGCAAACATTTCAGGGTAAGCAATTGCCATACGGAGCGTCATTTTGCCGCCCATTGAGTAGCCGCCGACATAGATACGGGTAAGGTCTATGTTATCTTTGTTTTTTGCGATGAAATCATCGATTGCGGCGCGCAGGGGAGCTGTCATATCATCACTCCAGAAGTGACCGTCTTCTTCTCTTGAACGTGCGGCAAGGATGAACGCACCGCCTGCAGGCTTGAATCTTGCCTGAAATTCGTCACTTGCCCAGTAAGCAACGTTGCTCTTCTGAACAGGTTTGCCAACCTCGGAGCCGTCGCCCATACCGTGGAGCCACACAACAAGGGGATATTTGGTTGTGTCATTTTCTTTAACGGGTGAAAAATAGCTGTAATCGATTGAATACTTGCCTTCAACAGGGCCTTCGCCTGCAACGAATTCAGCTTTTAACGGCTCAACGCCGCCTTCAATTGACAGCGCGGTTGCGCTTGTAACAAACGAAAATGCGCAAATCAGCGCAAGCATAAGAGCAATAATTTTTTTCATTTCTACACCTCTTTAAATGTTTATAATTCTAAACTATCACATAACGCTCTTTTTGGCAAGAGAAAAAGAAAATATTATACATTGTGTTTCTATAATTATCCAATTCTATTGACTTATAATGTTTTTTTGTGATATTATTAATACAATTATGAATTTAGGAGTGATACACATTGTTTAAAGAAAGCATATTTATGTATGCGATTGCGCTGTTCGTTGTTGTGTTCGTAACAGCTCAGTCAATTTTCTTTATCGTAAAGTCGTGGAGACACGCAAAAGAGCTTGGAATTAAAAAAGAAACTCTTAAAAATACGGTTGTTTCAAGCATACTTTTCACGGTTGCGCCTGCGATTTCAATTCTTGCAACGGTTATTGTTCTTTCAAATGCACTCGGTATGGTTCTTCCGTGGATAAGACTTACCGTTATCGGCAACCTTGCTTATGAAACAACAGCTGCGCAGACAGCAGTTGAAGCAATGGGCGGCAATCTTTCAGCATCCGTTATGGATCCCAAACAGTTTTCAACTATAGCCTGGGCTATGACGATCGGCAGTATTGCTCCGCTTCTTATGCTCCCCTTTGTATGCAAAAAGCTCCAGAAAAAAATCGGCAGTGCCGTTAACAAGAGCGAAAGTTCTGCAAAGCTCGGCGATGCTATTTCAGCGGCAGCTTTCATCGGTATTATTGCCGCTTTCATTGCGCGTGCGATTGCAGGCACAACATCTGACGGAGTAGGCAACGCAGGCTTTATGTCCATTGCGGTTCTTATTGTTTCGGTTGTTGCAATGGTAATTCTTGAGTTGATTTGCAAGAAACTCAACCTTGAAAAGCTTCGCTCTTTCACGATGCCTATTGCAATGTTTATCGGCATGGGTTCGGCAATGCTGTTTGAGGCGGTTCTGCCTGGAAACATTGTAAACTTTGTTTGGAGATAAGGAGGAATAAAACTATGGAAAAAGCTAAATCAGCTCCCTCTGCAAAGAAGAGTAAAGCCAAACAGTTTGATTATTTTGACAGAGTTCACAGATGGGGTATTCTTTGGAACATCGGCGCTTTGCTTATGCTCATTTCTATCCCTGTTTTAATTTCGCTTTATGTAGGTGAATGGCCGACAATTAAAGTTCTTTGGAGCGTACTCAGTAAGCTTATGCTTCTCTATTGGGTAACTGCAGTTATTGAAGTTATAACATATGTTCCTATGCTTGGCGCAGGCGGCACTTACCTCAGCTTTGTTACAGGCAATATCACAAACCTTAAGCTTCCCGTTGGTCTTGCTGCTATGGAAAATGCAAAGGTCAGAGCAAACACAGAGGAAGGCGAAGTTGTTTCAACAATCGCTATTGGTGTTTCTTCAATAACAACAACGGTTATTATCGCTGTTGGTGTTCTTGCCTTCTCTCCTGTTCTTCCTCTTATCACGGCAGAAGGCTCAGCGTTCAAGCCTGCTTTTGAATGGGTGCTTCCTGCACTCTTCGGTGCTCTTGGCGCAAGCTATTTTGCAAAGCATTGGAAGATTGTTCCTCTGCCGATTATAGTTGGCGTTATTGTTCTTATTTTTGCACCCACAATGGGCGTTGGCACACTTATGTTCATCACCATCGTTGCAGCAGTTGCAGGTGTTGGTGTTTTATATAAGTTGAAATGGTTATAATATTAACGGATAAGGCGTTTTATGTTGTGCAAAATAACACTTGATATTCAACCCGATTTATTATAAAATACAAAAGTTGGATAAATAATACTCTTTTGAAAGGAGAAAACCACTATGATTAACTATTCCCGCGAAGTTCAGGAAATGTGCTGCGTAGCCAAGGGCCCCAACCACGGTCCCGCTCCCATCCCCGAAGAGGGCAAATGGGTCAAGGCTTATGAAATTAAGGATATTTCCGCTTTCACACACGGCGTTGGCTGGTGTGCTCCTCAGCAGGGCGCTTGCAAACTTTCTCTTAACGTTAAGGAAGGTATCATTGAAGAAGCTCTTGTTGAAACAATCGGTTGCTCAGGTATGACTCACTCCGCAGCTATGGCTGCTGAAATTCTTCCCGGCAAAACAATCCTCGAAGCTCTTAACACAGACCTTGTTTGTGATGCTATCAACACAGCTATGAGAGAGCTCTTCCTCCAGATTGTTTACGGCCGCTCACAGTCTGCTTTCTCAGACGACGGCCTTTCAGTTGGTGCAGGCCTTGAAGACCTTGGTAAGGGTCTCCGCTCACAGGTTGGCACAATGTACGGCACAAAGGTTAAGGGCGTTCGTTACCTTGAAATGGCTGAAGGCTACGTTACAAGACTTGCTCTTGACGACGAAGATCAGGTTATCGGCTATGAATTTGTTTCACTCGGCAAGATGACTGACTTCATCAAGAAGGGTGACACACCCAACGACGCATACAACAAGGCTATGGGCACTTACGGCAGATTTGCAGATGCCGCTAAGTATATCGACCCCAGAAAAGAATAATTAGTAAGAGGAGGATATTACAATGGCATTATTTGAAAGCTACGAAAGACGCGTTGATAAAATCAATGCTGTTCTTGCAGAATATGGCATTTCTTCAATCGAAGAATGTAAAG
>JAZNDY010000104.1:0-6810 GCA_045588295.1 Acutalibacteraceae bacterium | reverse complement strand
CACCCGCCCGGACCGGTCCGACGGACCGGACTTTGCCCAAATCGAGGATATGCTTCTGCAGATCCGGCAGGAACAGGCCTGTCTGACGGTAAAGGATCTTGCGGTGGACGGGAAAGATCTAATGGAGCTGGGATATGCCCCCGGTCCGGCACTGGGAAAGGAACTGGAAAAGCTTTTGCAGCTTGTACAGGATGAGCTGCTTTCCAATCAGCGGGAAGCCTTACTGGAACAGGCGACCCGGGACAAATAAAAAAACGGAGCAGACGAATCTGCTCCGCTACATAATCGGGATTTATTTTTCGAGTATCTTTTCGATTGCGGCAATTTCAACGCAAACGCAAAGAATCTCAACCGCTTTGCAGAGTTCATCCCTTGACGGGAAGGTGGGGGCAATGCGGATATTTTTATCTTCAGGGTCTTTGCCGTAAGGATAGGTTGCGCCGGCTCCCGTGAGAGTTACGCCTGCTTCCTTGCAAAGGGCAACCGTTCTTTTTGCGCAGCCTGCATAAACGTCAAGGCTGATGAAGTAACCGCCGTTGGGCACAGTCCATTCAGCAATGCCTTTGCCTGCAAGTGATGAATCAAACGCTGTGAGAACAGCATCAAACTTGGGCTTGAGTATTGCGGCGTGCTTGAGCATATGAGCGTCAACGCCTGCCTTGTCTTTGAAGAAGTTAACGTGGCGGAGCTGGTTGATTTTATCGTAACCGATTGTCTGAACCGTCATTCTGCCTTTGATTGCGGCAATATTGTTGTTTGAAGCCGCAAGAGCCGCAACGCCTGCGCCGGGGAAAGAGATTTTTGAGGTTGAAGTAACTTCAATAAAGTAATCTTCGTTGCCGGTTTCTTTGCAGGCATCAAAGATGTTAAGCAGTGTGTCAGGTGTGCCAACGTGGTGAACGCAATAAGCGTTATCCCAGATAACTCTGAAATCCTTTGCCGCAGGCTTGAGAGAAGCGAAACGGCGAACGGTTTCATCGGAATATGTGTTGCCCGAGGGGTTTGAATACATCGGAACGCAGATGATGCCCTTGACCTTTTCGTCCTTGATGAGTTCGTCAATCATATCCATATCAGGGCCGTTTGCGTCTGTGGGAACGTTTATCATCTCAATGCCGAAATGCTCAAGAATTGCAAAGTGCCTGTCATAACCGGGCACGGGGCAGAGGAATTTGATACCATCCTGTCTGCTCCAGGGTTCTGCGCCTGAGCCGAACATCATGCACTGAGCGATGTAATCATACATAATTGTGAGGCTTGCGTTGCCGAAAACAATAATATTATCAGACGGAACACCGAGGATATCGGCAAAAATTGCCTTGCATTCGGGAATGCCGTCAAGAATACCGTAATTGCGAACGTCAAAGCCGTTTGAAGCCTTGAAGTCGCCCAGAAGCTCGGGAGCAACAAGAGCGTTTGAAAGCTCAAGCTGGTCTGCGCCGGGTTTGCCGCGTGACATATCAAGCTTTAAGCCGAGAGCCTTGAAAGCATCATATTCAGCCTTGAGAGCATCAAGGCGAGCGCAAAGTTCGTCTTTGCTCAGAGAGGGGAGTTGCATTGCCATAACAGAATACCTCCGAAAAATTTCATAACAGCATCTATAATATATTATATTCCTGAATTTTGCAAGTGTTATTTTGAAATCTTGCAAAAATATTGTTAAATTTGGCGGAACTTCCAATATTTTGTGCGCAAATCAGAGCGTTATGGCAATGTTGTGCATAATTATTTTGTGAAAAATTCATTTTTATGCCTCAAACGGTGGCACGTCAGACGGTTTTCTTTATATCATACCTGTCTTTATAAGTTTTTGCAAACAGCAGGGAATATTTTGAAGCTGATTGTGAGGGTGCGTTATAAAGTGCCGCAATAAGATAAGACCTGACGTTTCTGACGGGCGTTTCAGAGCTTTCCAATGCTTCTGTGACGTCTTCTATATCTTCACATGAAAGCTTCTTAAAACGCTCGCAAACGGCACTTTTGGGGTATATGTTTGAGCCGATTCTGACAGTTGTTCCCTTGCCGTGCATAACGTCATACATAATCTCAACAATACTGTCAACGGTTGCTCTGTCGGCTTTTATAATATCATAATCTATCTGCTCTTTAATTTCATCAATCGCCATTTCATAAATGACCGACTGATTATTATTAAAATCATTATTACTTATATTATTATTATTACACTTTCTGTCGGTAAGTTCTTGAACTGTATATCCGACAGGTTCTGAACTGGCTGCTGTACAGTTCTTGAACGTTCCGTTAATCACTTCAAGACCTTTTCGGTCAAGCTGAATTCTGTTCGGTTTTCCGCAACCCTGCCTCTTTTTGGCTATAAGCTGTGCCTTTAAAAGCGAATCAAACATTTTAATTGCAAACTTTTCGCTTATGCAAAGTTTTTCAGACACCTCTTTCACTGTCAGATAAACGAATGCTTTGCCGTTTATATCCGAAAAGTGTTCAATGTTTTTTTCAGAGAGCCTTATTCGGTCAATAATCAAAATGAACAGATGCTTTGCGTCGGCCGGCAGTTTTGCCAATTCGGGGTTATAATAAATTTCCTTCGGAACGGGAATGAAATTATATTCTATTGCCTGTGAATCAGGTTTTCCTTTATTCTCCATTTTTGCTCCTCAATTGTGTTTTTGCGCCGCAAACGTTATACCGCCAAAAACCGCCGTTTCGGTCGGTGCCTCACCAACCTTTAATTTTAATTCAATGCGTATGAACGGAAAACAATATGCTTATGCGCACAGCCGTTAAGGCTGAAAAGGCAAACAAAGCCCGAGCCGAATTGTGCGCACAAAACGGGCAGAGCTTTGTTTTTAAATTATATTTTCTTGCAAGAATCGAAAGAACAAATGTTCTGTAATAATTGTAGATGCGATTTTCGGTTTTGTCAAGAGTTTTTTAAATTAATGTTTTAAATATATTGAATGTTTGTTAAATTATGTTATAATTTTATATATATGTTCATTTTTGAAAGGAAAGTTAATATGAAGAAGTTAATCTGTTTTATACTTGCGGTTTTAACGGTTTTTGTTCTTCCTTTGCAGGTTACTGCCCGGGGCGGTGAGGGTTTTGAGGCTTTGCCTGAGCTTGAAATTGAGCAGACACCCCTGCGCACACGCAAGCAGGTTGACGGTCTGCGTATGTTCGTTGACAGCGAAAACCCGTTGTTTATGATAAGAAACTGTCCCATCTGGGGCGGTCCGCAGACGGGCGAGGCTTTTGCCGAATACGCTGTAAAAACATATTACGCTCTGCCTGAGGACGTGCGTAATTTTGCCGTTATTTATATTGATGAGGGCACAACCGATATGACACCTGCGCGTCAGCTTGAATTCTGGGACGAGCTTCTGACTATAACGGACGAGGCAAACGTGCCTATAGTCTGCCAGTCTGAATGCTTTTGCACAAACAAGACCCGTGACCCGTTCACTCAGGAGGAGCTTTCAGCCGTTTTCAAAGCGCATAAGTCGCTTATCGGCTTTGTTCAGGTTGAGCTTTCAACAAACGGCGTAACCAACGAGCACCTTGCTTATGACGAGGTTACAAACGATATGGGCGTTAACAAAAACATTCTTGCCCGTCTTAAATCCTGCATCAGGGCGTGTGCTGAAAACGGCGGTCTTTTTATCTGGCAGGATATGGAATATATCTATCATAAAAAAGCAAATTACGTTAACCAGATTCTTAAGGACAGAGAGCTTTATGACCTGCTCAAGAGCTGTGAACAGAACGTTATAATTATGGATAAGCATAACGGCCACGGCAGGCATTTTGCAAGCCAGTCAAACATTCTCGGCTGTTGGCTTGACGGCGTTTGCGGCAACTGGGGCGTTAACCTTGAAAACTTTTTGTGGTATGAAGAAGGGTTCACGGAATATGACGATATAGGTGTGCATCCCAACGAGCCTGACGATGCTTATACAGTCAAATATCCGCCTGCACTTTTCGGCATTGATATGATTGCCGACCTTGTCGGCGGCGCTACGGTTTATGCCATTGAGGGTACATTCAGCCGCGGCGGTCTTTATCACTTTGTTGACGGTGAGGTTGTTATGACCCCCACTTTCTGGCAGGTTCTTTATCCGTTTTATCAGCGTGTGCTCGGCGGTGCCGTGCCCACCAAAGAGCAGGTTAAATCAAATATAAAGGTTGCATATAAAATGGGCAACCCCAAGGCTTATGCCCTTGCAGGCAACGATGCGCACATTCTGCAGGGTCTTTATTGTGACACTTTCACTTTCTTTCAGGAAAAGATAAACAACATTCTTTTTGACTGCACAAAGGATTGGGTGCCTTCCACAGGCAGATATTACATCGTGCCGATTCTGCCGATTTACAGCAACGCAAAAGAAGTTTTGCCCGATGCAACGGTTATAACTGATTTTTCATATTTTTTCAATTTTCTCTTCATTAATCCCATAAAGGTCAATTTCTTCAACAAACGTTATGCGCAGACCTATGAGGGAAGCGGCACGCTGTTTGACGTTAACAACACGGTTTATTTCTTTAACAGCAATGAAAACAAGACCGTTGACAGCGAGCAGAATATATCCTACACCTTGCGCGGCGGCAAAAAGCTTGAGGCAGAGCTTGCGGCTCACACTTATGCGATTGTTGATGAAACAGACTGTGGCATCAACCTTGAGCTTTGCAACCTCAGGCTTGATTCTGACAGGGCGGCAAAACGCCTTGAGAGCGAAGATGAATTTATGCGTGCCTATGCCGCAGGCGGCAGAATGGATAACCCAAATGATTTCAGGCAGACGGTGATAGCTTTCAGCGGTTTTGAGAGTAAGCCCGAGGTTGCGGCAGAGGGCTGCAACAACGCAAAAATGAAAACCGACTGGGATGAAGCAACCGGCACTCTGACCCTCACCGTTATCAGCAACGGTATGGTCACTGTTTCAATCACTAATTCGTAATTTTCAAGCCGAATATTGCGGTAAATGAATATTTAAAAAGGTGATAAATATGAAAAAACTTTTTGCGTTTATACTTGCGGCTGCTGTGCTTGTGAGCTTTGGCGCGTGCGGAAAATCGGTTGATTCTTCGCCTGAAAAAGCTCAAGTATCATCACAAGCTTCAAATAATGATTCGCCTGAAAACGCCGACGGCTCACCCGTAATTGCCGTTTCTGCAGGCGAAAAGCATACGTTGTATCTTAAAGCAGACGGCTCTGTTACGGCTTCCGGATATAACTTCTACAGCGAATGTGACGTTGACGGCTGGGCAGATATTGTTGCCCTTTCAGCCGGTGATTCAAACACCGTTGGTCTTAAATCTGACGGCACTGTTGTGGCTGTCGGAAGCAATTCATACGGTCAATGTAACGTTAACGGCTGGACTGATATTGTTGCCGTTTCAGGCGGCGGCTCTCACACAGTAGGGCTTAAAGCCGACGGTACGGTTGTTGCTGCGGGAAACAACGGAAACGGTCAGTGTGACGTTGACGGCTGGACAGATATTGTTGCAGTTTCGGCAGGCGATTTTCATACCGTTGGCATCAAAGCTGACGGCACGGTTGTTGCAACGGAATTTATTAATTCATCTGATGATTATGTTATTGAATATGACGGTCAGTGTGACGTTGACGGCTGGACGGATATTGTTGCTGTTTCGGCAGGCGAATTACATACAGTAGGCGTTAAATCTGACGGCACTGTTGTGGCGGTTGGAAATAATTTACACGGTCAGTGTGACGTTGATGGCTGGACGGATATTGTTTCCGTTTCGGCAGGAGGCTATCACACCGCAGCTCTCAAATCAGACGGCACGGTTGTGGCGGTTGGTTATAATGAAGACGGTCAATGTGCCGTTGACGGTTGGGCAGATATTGTTGCCGTTTCGGCAGGTGTAACTGACACGGTTGGCATCAAAGCTGACGGCACGGTTGTGACAGCCGGATTTTTGCCGCAGAATGAAATTGACTGAATGAGGTTGAATTAAGTTTATATGTTGAAAGGTGATAATATGAAACCTAAAGTTTATTTTTCAAAAGAAATCACACCCGAAAAGGTGGTTGAAATGTATAATCTGCTCGGCGTTGAGCTTGAGGGCAGGGTTGCCGTTAAAGTGCATTCGGGTGAAAAGGGTAACCAGAACTTTTTGAAGCCCGATTTATGGGAACCCGTTGTTGAGCGTGTAAACGGCACGGTTGTTGAGTGCAACACGGCTTATAACGGCGCAAGAAACACAACCGAAAAGCATCTTGAGCTTTTCAAAGAACACGGCTGGACAGAGCATTTTGCTGTTGATTTGCTTGATGCAGAGGGTGACGACCTTGTGCTTGATATTCCCAACGGCACAAAAATCAAAAAGAATTATGTCGGCAAAAATCTTGCAAACTATGACAGCGCGCTCATTCTCTCGCATTTCAAGGGTCACCCCATGGGCGGCTTCGGCGGCGCGCTCAAGCAGCTTTCAATCGGTTTTGCTTCGTCTTACGGCAAGGGTTATATCCACGGTGTGGGCGACCCTGACAATTTCTGGACAAGCGACCACGATTCTTTCCTTGATTCAATGGCGGATGCCGCTTCGTCGGTAATCGATTATTTCAAAGGTAAAATAGTTTACGTTAACGTTATG
This sequence comes from Acutalibacteraceae bacterium, assembly GCA_045588295.1. Classification (GTDB taxonomy): domain Bacteria; phylum Bacillota; class Clostridia; order Oscillospirales; family Acutalibacteraceae; genus CAG-177. The sequence continues at coordinate 213 of JAZNDY010000104.1, read as the reverse complement.
AAGAATATGAGCGTTGACTGCGACTGCTGTGCCGTTGCGGAAGACCCCTGCATTGCCGATATCGGCATTCTTGTTTCTGCCGACCCTGTTGCCGTTGATAAAGCCTGCGTTGATTTGGTTTATGCCTGTTCGGACGAGGGCAAACCTCACCTGATAGAACGCATCGAAAGCCGCAACGGTATCCGTACAGTTAACACAGCCGCCGCAATCGGC
>JAZNDY010000103.1:0-10394 GCA_045588295.1 Acutalibacteraceae bacterium | reverse complement strand
TAATGTCGCCCGCTTTAGGCATATAAGTTGACATAACATTTCCTCCGATATAATTTTTTCGTGCTTGGATATATTATCATAAGGTCAACCCGTTGTCAATAGCAAATTTGCAATTTTTTAATTTACATTTCTCAATCTCGCAAATGCTCGTTTTTTCTCCGTTTTTCATAGCAAATGCTCACTTATGATTTTTCAAAAATTTTTCCCGATGACAAAAAAACCGCCCGATTTTTGTGTAATTTTACCCAATTAAAGTGCAAAAAAGCAGCCCGAAGGCTGCCCTTTTAATCACATAGTTTCTCTCACAAGGCGGTATGTGACGTTTTCATCAATCTCAATTGAATCAACGCCCGTCATCGCCTTTTCATCGCCGATATAAACTGCCCAATAGGTCTGGTCAACGTCATAATCGGCAAGCATTCCGTTTGCGGTTTTGATATAGATGCCGAAATCGCCGTTTTCGCCTTCGATAAGACCGTGCTCAAGCAAAGCCTCGCCAACGGTCTTTTTATCTGTTTTGACTGTGAATTTAACGGCTTTATCCTCCGCTTTAATCTCAACCGTTACGGTTTTTGCGCCTTTGCCGAGTTCTGTATCTTCAGTATACGTTGCGTTTGCCCAAAGACCGGTTGCCTTTTCTTTGCACGATGCAAGGCCGAGCAGGCAGGCAAGAATCATAATAACAGATAATGTCGTGCTGAGTGTTTTTTTCATAAAATCAATCCTTTCTTTTTTCAAAAGGATAAAATAAAAGCACCCTCCCTTGGGTGCGCAAAAACGGCATCTTGCCATACCGTTGATTTTGCAAGCATCTCCCCAAGTTGCCCAAGAGACTTTTACATTTCACAGGCTGATAAGCATTCCGACTTAACCGATTTTAAACTCGGAGTTACGGCAATGGCTGTTGCTGCGGATTCTCACCGCAATTTCCTTATCTTCACGCAAAACGCCCGAAAGCGGAACAAAACCCGCTAACCCATGTTTATTCTTTTGTGATATCAGTTTAACATAACGAAAATATTTTGTCAAACAAAAAACAAGGCTGCGGCGCAAGACATTCTGCACAGCAGCCCTGTATTTTTTAATCAAGTTCAAACTGACCCGTATAAAGCTGATAATACTTACCCTTTTGCTCAAGCAGGTCTTCGTGAGTGCCTCGCTCAATAATCTCGCCTTTTTCAAGCACCATAATTGCGTTTGCATTGCGCACTGTTGAAAGCCTGTGGGCAATAACAAACACCGTTCTGCCCTCCATAAGCTTATCCATACCCTTTTCAATCAGGCGTTCTGTTCTGGTGTCAATTGAGCTGGTGGCTTCATCAAGAATGAGCACGGGCGGGTCTGCAACCGCAGCTCTTGCAATTGCAAGCAACTGTCTCTGACCCTGTGAAAGGTTTGCACCGTCGCCCGTTATCATCGTGTCATAGCCCTCAGGCAGTCTGCTGATAAACGAATGGGCGTTTGCAAGCTTTGCGGCATTTTCAATTTCTTCATCAGTTGCATCAAGCCTGCCGTAAGCAATGTTATCTCTTACCGTGCCTGTGAACAGGTGGGTATCCTGAAGCACCATCGCCATTGACCGGCGAAGCTCGCCTTTTTTGATTTTCTTGATATTAATGCCGTCATAGGTGATTTTACCCTCGTCAACGTCATAGAAACGGTTGATAAGGTTGGTGATTGTTGTTTTGCCTGCACCCGTAGAGCCGACAAACGCAATCTTCTGCCCCGGCATAGCATAGAGCGAAACGTTTTTGAGAACGGTCTTTTTGCCGTCATAGCTGAAAGTAACGTCGTGGAAACGCACGTCGCCCTTCCATTCGGTGTAAGTGGTTGTGCCGTCGCCGTGAGGATGCTTCCACGCCCAGACGCCCGTTCTCTCTTCACATTCCGCAAGAGTGCCGTCAGCATTCTTTTTTGCGTTAACAAGAGTAACGTAGCCGTTATCCTCTTCAACAGGAGTGTCAATAATCTCAAAAATTCTCTCTGCACCTGCAAGAGCCATAAGGATTGTGTTGAACTGCTGTGAAATCTGGGTAATCGGCTGGAAGAAATGCCTTGTGTAGGTCAGGAAGGCAAGCATTGAGCCGAGTGTAATTGCAAAAAATGAGGTTGAAGGAATCATCATCAGCATAACCGTGCCTATCATTGCAACAGCTGCATAAGTGATATATGAGATGTTGCCCATAACAGGCATAAGAACGCTTGCAAATGTGTGAGCGTTTGTTGCCGCCTTACGAAGCCTCTCGTTGATAACAGCGAAATCGGCTTTCGCCTTATCCTCGTGACAGAAAACTTTAACTACTTTCTGACCCTCGATGAATTCTTCAATATATCCGTTAACCTCACCCACGCATTTCTGTTGCTCTCTGAAATATTTAGAGCTGCGTGAGCCAAGCATCTTGATGGCAACAAAGCCAAACACAAGCATCAAAACAACAAAGAGAGCAAGCACGGGGCTGAGCCAAACCATCATAACAAACGTGCCGATAACCGAAACAAGCGACATAACAAGGTTAACAAAGCTCTGGCTGATGCATTCTCTGAGCGTATCCGTATCACTCGTATAGCGGCTCATAAGCTCGCCGTGAGTGTGAGAATCAAAAAACTTTATCGGCAGTTCCTGCATATGGTTAAACAGATCTTTTCTGATGGTGTTCAGAGTTTTCTGCGCAACCTGAAGCATTATTCTTGAATAGCAATAGGTTGAGAGCGCACCGAAGCCGTAAATCAAAACAAGCTTGATGAGCATCTGAATGAGCGGAGCCAGGTCTTTGCCGCCGCTTGCAATAATTCCCGGCAAAACTTCATCCGTAACGGTTTTGATGAACGACGTGCCTATAACACCGGCAAGAGCGCTGAAAAGAACAAACACAAAAACAACTGCAAGCATTGCCTTTGATCTGCCCAGATACCCGAGAAGCCTTAAAAAGGTTTTCTTTGTGTTGCCGGGCTTCTGAGGTTTTTTCATATCGGGTTTTTTAGCTGCAGGAGCCATTATAACACGCTCCCTTCTTGTTGTGACTTATAGACTTCCGTATAAATCCTGTTGCTGTCAAGCAATTCGCTGTGTGAACCGATGGCGTCTATCTTGCCGTCATCAAGCACGATAATTCGGTCTGCGTGCTGAATAGAGCTGATTCGCTGAGCAACTATGATTTTTGTAACGTCAGGATGATGAGCTTTGAAGCCCTCACGGATTTTCGCATCAGTTGCCGTGTCAACCGCACTCGTGCTGTCGTCAAGAATGATGATTTTGGGCGATTTGAGCAACGCTCTTGCGATGCAGAGTCTTTGTTTCTGACCGCCCGAAAGATTAACTCCGCCCTGGCTCAGGTCTGTCTGATATCCGTCGGGGAAAGACATAACAAAATCGTGCGCCTGAGCAATTTTGCAAGCGTTTTCAATTTCTTCCTGTGTTGCGTTTTCGTTACCCCAACGCAGATTTTCTTCAATCGTGCCTGAGAAAAGCAGATTAACCTGAAGCACCATGGCAACCGAATCACGCAGATTCTTGAGCGTATAATCGCTGACAGGTCTGCCGCCAACCTTAACAACGCCCTCCGTGACGTCATAAAGGCGGGGTATCATATGCACAAGGGTTGTTTTTGCCGAACCTGTGCCGCCGATAATTCCGACGGTTTCGCCCGGTTTTATATGAAGATTGATGTTATCAATAACGTTTTTCTTGCCGTTTTTCTTATATTTGAAGCAAACGTTTTCCATAACGATTTCGCCGTTTTCTACCTTGAGGTCAGGGTCGGCGCCGTCATCACTGATTTGCGGAATCTCTTTGATTACCTCCGTAACACGGGTGAGCGAAGCTCTGGACATAACGCCCATTGCAAAAATCATAGAAATCATCATAAGTGACATAAGAATCTGGTTGACGTAGGTAATAAACGCCGCAAGGTCAGAAACCGTCATTCTGGACTGAACAACAAGGTTGCCGCCAAACCAGAAAATAGCAATTATGCACGCATAAACCGTCATCTGCATAAAAGGAGTTGCCAGAATAAGAAGCTTTTCAGCCGCAATTGAAGCATCCTTAAGCTCATCATTGGAAATGCGGAATTTCTCTTTTTCGTGCTTTGCTCTTACGAAAGCCTTTATAACCCTCATACCTATAAGAGTTTCCTGAACGGAAGAGTTGATGCCGTCAACCTTTTTCATAAGGGTTTTGAATTTGGGCAATGCAAACACCGCCATTGCACCCAGAAGCAAAAGTAAAACCGGTGCGGCAACAACAAACACTTTTGAGAGCGTTGAGTTGAGCCTGTGGGCATAGGTAAACGCCATAACAAGCATCAGCGGCGAACGCACAACAATACGCACTATCATTGTGTATGCCATCTGAATGGTGTTAACGTCGGTTGTCATTCTTGTGATAAGTGACGGGGTGCTGAATTTATCGATATTTGCAAACGAAAAATCTTGAATCCGTGCAAAAACGGCACTTCGCAGATTCGCACCGAAGCCCATACCTGCCTTTGCCGCAAACCTTGCCGCCGCTGCACCGCTGACAAGGGCAACAAGTGCCATAAGCACCATCTTGAGTCCCTCTTTGACTACAAAGCTGAGGCCTGCACCGCCGCTGACTCCGCTGTCAACCATTTCAGCCATAACAAAAGGAAGCTGAACTTCCATATACACCTCAATAAGAATAAACAGAGGTGACAGAATTGAAGCCAATCTGTAACCCTTTGTCTGCCTGAACAGTGTCTTAAACATTTTTATCATCTCCCTCTCTGTCTTTTTCTTTGGCGATATAATCAAAAACCTCTTTTTCGCTGATACCGCCTTCAGAAAGATTTTCTGTTATTTTAATCAGTATTTCCGAGAATTTCTCAATCTCTTCGTCGGTTATTCCGCTGAACATCTGAGCATCAACCTTGCTGCATTCCTCTCTGCCGGCAAGAAAAACCTCTTTGCCCTTTTGGGTTATGCGTATGCGGTTTATGCGCCTGTCGTTTGCATCCTCTGCCCTTTCAACAAAGCCTGCCTTGCACATACGCTTGATGCTTGTTGCAATTGAAGCCGCCGAAACACCCATTGTTTCGGCAAGCGTTTTTTGGGCGCACTCTCCGTTTTCGAGCAAAAAGCCAAGAATCTCGGGCTGACCTCTGTATATATTCAGCCCCGAAAGAGCCGTTATAATACGGTAACGGTGCAAAAGATTGGCTCTGACCATCTTATGAACCGTTTCACGGTATAAGTCTTTCAAAATAACACTTCCTCAAAAAATTATTAACCGATTAACAGTTAATCGGTTAACTATCGTTCATTATATTATTTATTTTTCATTGTGTCAACACAATTTACAAAGTTATACACTTTGCTCCAAAAATAAACAGGGAACAACTTTCGTCATTCCCTGTCGGTTTTTACCTGTCCACTTCGCCTGTTATTGCGTTGATAACGTTCTGAAAAACAGCAACGTGGGTGCCTGAAATATATTTATCAAGATGCATTGAGCCAAAAAACCATCTTCTGAATCTGCAAGCCTCCGAAAGCTCTTCAAGATAAGTGTTGAGCCCCGTTACGCTTGCCGCCTCGCTGTCCTTAAGCATCAGGAAACCTTTGATTTTAAAAGGCGGTTCGTGAGTAATAATATAATCAACTCTGCAATTGCATTTTTCAATGTTTTCCGCGCCCTCAAGAAGCTCCTCTCGGGTGGGAATTTCAAGCTTTGACCACGCATTTTCTTCAAAACGGATATCAATATCAGGGCTTTCGCCGCCACCCATTGTGAAGAACGTCATATTGTCAATTTTAAAAACCTGACCTCTCATAAGGTGAAACAGGTTGCCGCCGATGTTGTGAACCTTGCCGCCGTTCCAGGTTGTTACGGGGTAAGCGTTGAGCAGCTCAAAATTTTCGTGGGTGCCGTCAACAAAGCAGATGTTGAACTTCTTTTTGCCGAGCTTTTTGAGGTTTCTGTGTTCGTGCTTGCTGTTATCCCAGACAAAGCCGAAGTCGCCGCAAACTATAAGAGTATCTCGCTTTTTGAGCTTTTTGATTGCCGGCGAATCAAAACGGCTCATATCACCGTGCATATCACCTGTAATATATACCATAAATCAATAATCCTCTCTGAACTGCCGGCGCCAACAAGCAATCGCCGCCGGTAAAAACATACATTAAATTATACTCCCGCAAAAGAAAAAAATCAAGGCAGTTATAAGATTTACATATCAAAATTTAAAAAATAGGTTTATTTTTTAAAAAACATATGATATACTTAATTGAATATCGCACAAAAGCGGTAAATAATGTTCCGGGTGTAACATAATGAAAAAACTGACCTCTATATTAATCAGCATAGCGGTTGTGCTTTCAACGTTTTTTTCCCTGCCCTCTTCTGCAGCTTATGACGATGCAATGAAAGAGCTTGAGCTCAATTCAGACTGTATTCTGCTTATGAGCGCAGATAACGGCGAAATTATTTTCAAAAAAAACACAGGCAAGCAAACCGCCCCCGCAAGCCTTACCAAAATAGTTACAGCTATCGTTGTTATTGAAAACTGTGATGACCTTTATCAGACCGTTACCGTGCCCGAAGAATGCATAAAAGAGCTCAGCGGCACGGGCAGCTCAATGGCAAACCTCAAGGTCGGCGAAATTTTAACCGTATACGACCTGTTGAGCTATCTTATGATAATGAGCGCAAACGACGCTGCAACGGTGTTGGCAAACCACGTTTCAAACGGTGACAGAGCGGCTTTCATAGCCAAAATGAACGAGGTTGCCGCACGCCTGGGTTGCACAAACACAAACTTCACAAACCCCCACGGTCTTGACGATGACGACCAATACACCACAGCCGAAGACCTTGCCAAAATTATGAAACACGCAATGAGTCTTGTGGATTTTGCAGAAATAACAGGCAGGCTCAGCTACACGGTAGGAAAAACAAACCTGCGTGATTCGCGCACAATAACAAACACCTGCTACCTGCTCAACAAAAACTATCCAAAGTATTATTACAAGTATGCCAAAAGCGGCAAAACAGGCACAACGTCAGAAGCCGGCAGATGCCTTGTTTCATATGCTTCGAAAGACGGCTATAATTACATCGCTATTGCTTTGGGCGCAGAAGAAAAAGACTTTGACGGTGACGGCAAAACAGAAAACGGCGCATTGCTTGACTGCAAAGCAATGTTCCGCTGGGCATTTGAAAACCTTGAACTTGTTGCCGTAAGCGACCCCAAAAAGGTTGTTGGCGAGGTTAAGGTTAACTATGCAAAATCAGCAGACCACGTAAGCCTTGTGCCTGCCAAAACAATATACAGCCTTGTGCCTCTCGGCACAGATAAGGGCAGTGTCCTGATTGAGCCGATACCCGAATCAATGCCCGAAGCAGTTGATGCACCAATCAAAAAAGGCGCAACCGTGTGTAAAGGCAGGGTTCTTTATGCAGGTGAGGTTTTGTGTGAAATTGACCTTGTCGCCGCAAGTGACGTCAAGCGAAGCACTTCCGCTCTGTTGCTTGCCAAAACAAAAAGTATAGTCACAAACCCTTTCGTTACTATTCCTGCAGTTATAATTCTTGTTGCAGTTGCAGTGCTGCTGTTCTTTATCAAAAAGCAAAACAAGCGCAAAGCGCGCCCCATCAACGGCAAGGATTATCGGATTTTAGGCTATAATGATTTCATAAACATAAAAAAATAACAACAAAGGAGATTAATTGATTATGGAACTTTACAAAGGCAGATGCCCGAAGGAATATACCGACCACCTTATCGATACGCTTGACGATATCTTCTTTTTTGAAGATGAAGAGGCAACAAAGCGCAACTTCCGCGACCTGCTTCCCAAACTTTATAAAGAGCAGTATAATCCTGCATATAACAACCTCGTTGTTATGGAGGACGATAAAGTCAAGGGTGCGGTTGGTCTTTATCCTTTCGAAGCAACCGCAGCAGGCAGAAAGCTCCGCGTTGGCGGCATCGGCAACGTTGGCGTAACAAGAGATTGCCGCGGTAAGGGCTATATGAAAGACTGCATGAATATGAGCCTTGAAGCAATGATTGAAGATAACACCGACTATTCACTTCTCGGCGGTCACAGACAGAGATACGCTTACTTCGGCTTTGAACAGTGCGGACCCGAATATGATTTCAATATCGATATGAGAAACATCCGCCACTGCATCGGCAAAGATGCAAAAACCACCTTCACCGCCCGTGAAATCAAACCCGAAGATACCGAGATTCTTGCAAAAACAATTGAGCTTTATAACCGCGGTCTTTACACCGTTGACAGAAATATTGATAACATTTACGATATGCTCGCTTCCTGGAGAAGCGTTCCCTATGCCGCTTTTGAAGGCGATGAATTCAAGGGCTATTTCGTTCTTCAGAAGTTTGGCGGCATTCAGGAAATCTGCCCCGTCAACATTGATGACACTCTTAACCTTATTATGTGCATTATGGAAACAATGGGCAAAGAAAGCATTTCATTCAGCGTTCCTTTCTATGAGCCCGAAATGTGCGCATATATGACAAAATACTGCGGCGGTTGGGACGTCAGCCATTCAGAAATGATTAACATCCTTAACTATGGCAGATTCATCGAAGCTTTCCTTGCCGTCAAGGCAAAAACAGTTAAACTCTGCGCAGGCTCAATCGTTCTTCTCATCCACGGCTATAAGAGAGATGAGCGCATCGAAATTACCGTTAACGGCGAAGACGTTAAGGTTTGTGAAACAGATAAGGCTGCTGACCTTGAGGTTGAACACCTTGAAGCTATCCGCCTTGTTTCCTCTCTCTTCTCCGAGTCAAGGCTTTCACTGCCTGCATTTGCACAGAATTGGTTCCCCGTTCACTTCTCAACTTACAGCCAGGATAACGTATAACAAAAATAACAGGCTTGCATCGGTAAACACCTTTGCAAGCCTGTATTGTTTTTTAGAATATAAAATATTTTATCCAGCTGAGCTCATCAATGATTTCATCAAACTCAAGCTCTTCAATCAGATATGCTTCGTTTCTGACCTGTTCATAATCCTCGTCGGCGGTATGGTTCTTATTTATATCCGTAAGCTTGATTTCAAGCATATCGCCATACTTAACATAAGTGAGGAAGCCGTCTTTTATGCCTAAAACCATTTCAACTTCTTTGTCTTCGCTGTTTTCAAGTTCTTTGAGCTGAAGCTCAAGGTTTTCTCTGACGGTGTTTTCCGAACCCTCATATGATGCGTCAAGAATCGCTTCCAGCTTTTTGTTGCCAAGGGTGTATTCAATCACGCTTTTTTCAAGCTCAGGAACGTTAACCTTGCAAACAAAATATTTGACGCTGTCCTCTTTGTATTTTTCTTCAATCCTGAAAGCTTCTTCGCTTATGCCTTTTTTAACGGTTTCAGCAAGAATGCCTTTGAGAGCGCTGTAATCGGGTACGTCGTCACCTCTTATATCAAGCTTTGAAGCAATCACGGAAACAGCAACCGTGTTCCAGATTTCTTCAATAACGCTTTCGTTTACCGTTTTGTCTTCAATAAAGCTCTCTGCCCAAACGGCAACCTGCTCAGGCGTAACCTCAACGCCGTAATTCTCTTTAAGATAGCTGACCGCTTCGTCAGAATCATCGCCGGTAATCTCGCGAATCACGTCATCAAGCTCTTCGGCAATCTCTTCAAACGCCTCAGGCATATCAACAGCCACGTATTCACGCTTGCCGTAAGGCACAAGCAGCTGACCGTCGTCGCAGGTTAAAGTTTTGCCGAATATATCAACAACAAAATCTGAGGTAAAGGTTGTTTTGCCAAACGCAACGTAACCGTCTGCAAGCTCGTCACCGTCATAAGAAATCTCAAAAGCAAAGCTTTTGGAATCAAAGAGTGTTTTCTTGAGCGCGTTTGCAAGTTTGATTGTGGGGTTTGCCTCAAGATAAACGCCCCATGCACCAAACGCCATTGTAACGGCAAGAAAAAGAGCCGCAACAGGGACCAGAAGCTTTTTGGGCAGCCTCTTTTTTGGCTTTTCTTCAAAACCGATATCGTCATTGTGCTCTGCAGGTGTTGCAGGTTGCGGATAAGAAGGCTTGTTTATGCTGTAATCGTCGCCTTGGTATGCATTAACCAACGCAGTCGAATTTGAACTCGCAGGTGTGCCCGAAAACACGCCCGTATCAAGTCCGTCATCGGCAACAGGCTTAACGGAATAACCGCAAACCTGGCAAAACTTCTTTGATCCGTCAACAGAGCTTCCGCAATTTGAACAAATCATAATTTAACTCCTTGTTTTTTCGAATAACAGTGTAATGTTATCATATCTTTTTTTGTTTTTCAATAAAAGTAACAATTTTTTAACATTTAATCTTTCGCTTTCATCTTTCCTCAATATTCTTGTTGATGAACCGCTTTGTGTATGCTATAATATTATGGTATAAAGATTATT
>JAZNDY010000102.1:0-6420 GCA_045588295.1 Acutalibacteraceae bacterium | reverse complement strand
CGGTGACAACACCGTTTTTGAAGGAAAAATCGGCTTTAACGCTGAAATCGCCATCCCCGACGCAAAGCTTTGGAGCCCTGAAAGTCCCTTCCTTTATGACCTGGAAGTTACGCTTGACTGCAACGGTGAAACCGACACTGTCAAGAGCTACTTCGGTATGAGAAAATTTTCAATAGTCAAGTCAGCAGACGGATACCCCAGACTTGCACTCAACAACAAGCCTTATTTCCAGAAAGGTCTGCTTGACCAGGGTTACTGGCCTGATGCGCAGCTCACACCGCCCACAGACGAGGCTATGATTTTTGATATTCAGAAAATGAAAGACCTCGGCTTCAATATGCTTCGCAAGCACATCAAAGAAGAACCTCTTCGCTGGTATTACCACTGTGACAGGCTCGGAATGCTTGTATGGCAGGATATGATAAGCGGCGGCAAGCCTCTTAACCCCATTCTTGCAGGCGCACTGCCCAACATCAACGTTCACGTTAAAGACAATATGTATTCGGCGTTCAACCGTGACCTGCCCGAATGGAGAGAAGAATTCAAGGCAGAGCTTTTTGGAATGATTGATAACCTTTATAACTGCGTTTCAATCTGCTGCTGGGTGCCCTTCAATGAGGGTTGGGGTCAGTTTGATGCGCTTGAAATCGGCAACAAGGTTAAAGCATATGACCCTTCAAGATTTGTTGACCACGCAAGCGGCTGGCACGACCAGGGCGGATGCGATTTCAAGAGCATCCACAAATATGTCACACCCATACACAAGCCCACAAACCGCAGAATAAACGGCAGACCCTTTGTTATCAGCGAATACGGCGGATACAGCTGGAACATCAAAGAGCACGCATGGAATCCGTTGCGTTCTTTCGGATATATCCCCTACACAAGCAAAAAAGCAATAACCAAAGCATACGTTAACCTCCACGAAAAGCAGGTTATTCCGCTTATCAAAAAAGGTCTTTGCGCCACTGTTTATACCCAGGTGAGTGACGTTGAGTTTGAAGTTAACGGCATTTACACCTATGACAGAAAGGTTCTTAAAATTGAAGAACAGGCTATAATCGATATCAACAGCAAGCTTACATATTAAGCCAAGGGAGCTGATTTAAGTGGAAGAAAACAACAGCGCACGCGCCCGTCTTCTTCTCATCGTGGATATCCTCAACGTTTATTCAAACGAAAACAACGTTTTAAGCACGGAGGAAATATGCTCTCACCTTGAAAAATACGGCTACAGCGCAACAAAACGCAGCGTTGTGGCAGATATCAAGAGCATTAACTCCACGCCGCACAAAATCATTTATGTAACGCACCCCAAAAAGGGATATTATATCGTCAGAGACTATACACTTGCATCCATTGATTCTTTGCTTACTGCTGTTTATTCGTCAGATATGCTGACAGCAGCCGAAAGAACAGCTGCAGAAAAAATCATCAGACACAATATGAGCATTTCAACAGGAGATTTGCTTCTGAACACAACTGACAGAATTTCTGCCGAAGTGCCCCGTGAAACCGTTTCATGGGAAAGCGTTATGACTCTGCGCAACGCAATAAACAGCAAGAAACAGGTGCAGATATCCTTCACCCTGACTTCTCCGGGTGACAGCTTTTCTTCTGTTGAATCTGAAGAATCAATGACGGTAAACCCCTTAAGAATTGCAATAAGTTCAAACAGCATTCTGCTTGTTTTCTCGCAGATTGATTCAAAGCAGGCAGAATGTATGCACATATGCCGCATAAAAAAGGTTGAGATACTTAACAGCGATGCTCAGCCTTATTACGGCGATATTGCTGATGCAAAAGGATATTTCACCGGCAGTTTAATCAAGGATCGCCACAAAATCACGGAATGGGTTTTTCTTAAATTCAGGTGTGAATACACAGAATTTGTTAAAAACTTTTTCGATTCCCCCGTTCAAATCAGAAAAGACGAAAACGAAGGCTATTGCATTGCAAAGGTTTATTCTGTTTTTGATGAACGGCTTGTCGGCTGGCTTCTCAGTTTCAGCGACAGGGTTGAAATTATTGCTCCGCATCAGCTGCGCGATTATTTGATTGAACGCGCACAAACTGCAATTCAATTTTATTCAAAACAAAGTCAATGATATTAAAGAGGTTGTTTTATGGCTAAAAAAATAACGGCAATCCTTATGGCACTCACCTTGGTGTTTGCGCTTGCTTCCTGCGGCAGGTTCGGAACTCCGCCTGTAAAAGAGGAAGAATCAACAGCATTTGCCGAACCTGTTACTTCAGAAGAAATAAAAACAACAGACAAAAAGGTTGCAATTCTTGTGCCTGCAGGCGAGCAATTCAACGAGGGTCTTATGGCTGCAAAAATGCTCGGCGTCAAGTTTTCCAAGAACATTCTTATTAAGGAATACAGCAACTCCTATTCACTTGCAGACAACCAGGAAAACGGCATAATTGCCGCCGCAACAGAAGTTGCGATTAACAAAACCGTTGGCGCAATTGTGTTTGCAAAATCAACCCGTCTTACAAGCGAAGCGATAACCGCGGCTCTTGCATATAACCCCGAGCTTAAGATTATCTGCATTGAGCCTGAAGATTCAGTTGATAAGATTGCGGCAAAGTGCGACCTTGTGATTTGCGTTGATTGGGTTGCCGCAGCAGCAGATATGGTAAAGCTTGCCAAAGACAAGGGCGCAACTCAGTTTTTGATGATGTCTTTCAACCGCCATCTGGGCAACACAAGCAACCCTGATGACACCTCGCTCCTTGCCTCCACCGTAAAGAGCGCAATCATAGCCGAATGCGAAAAGCAGGAAATTGAGTTCTTCTATCATAACTGCCCCGACCCGATTTCTGCCGGCGGCATAAATGCGGTTAAAAAAGATATCAGAGACAGCCTTGCAAGATACAAAGATGACGGCAAGGTTGCAGAAAAAAACGTTGCTGTTTTTTCAACAGATTACTACATTCAGAACGAACTGATAAACATTGCAAACGAAAACAAATACATTTATATTTCACCCGCTTTCCCCTCAGCTTATAACGGAATATGTGACTTATATAACGTTGAGCTGCCCGAAAACCCCTATGGCACGGTAAGCTTCAAATCATCGGTAAAAAAAGCAAGTGCTGCTTGCAAAGCAGGTCTCGGATTTTATAATTACCCGCTGGCAACCGTTTTGCTTACAGGCGCCGTGCACACCGCTTTTGATATGCTTGCAGGCAAAACCACCCAAGAAAACTACACAGACAGACTCAGTTTGCGTCTGAACGATGCTGCCGCAAGCAAATCGTTCACGGTTAAACCTTTCGGCAACGGCAGCAACATTTATGCGGCATATTTTCCCGCTTTTGAAGCAATCAACTGAATAAAACATTGAGGTTAGCTAAACTTATTCCGGTTACTCCGCATCAACTTAAAAGCCTGCAGAAGTTTGAATTCTTCCGCAGGCTTTTTGATTTTTGCAATTGACAACAGCGTGTTATATAATGTATAATAAATGTGTTAATTGCAACAAGGATGTGACAATATGCGCAAATATCTGCCTATTCTTAAAATGTGTGAACTGTTTGACGGCATAGACGACAATATGCTGACCGACGTTCTCAACTGCCTTAACGCGGAGGTTAAAAGCTTCCGCAAGGGAGACACCGTATGCCGTGCAGGCGAATTCACAAACTCCGCAGGCGTTGTGCTCAAGGGCAGAATATATCTTGAAAGCAACGACTTTCTGGGCAACAAGTCAATCGTAACGGAATTCACGCCGGGCAGATGTTTTGGCGAGAGTTATGCTTTTGCCAAAAACCTGACAATGCCGTTTAACATTGTTGCAAAAGAAAACTCTGATATTCTTGTTTTTGATATGCGCCGCCTTGCCGCGCCCTGCGTCAAAGACTGTATGAACCACCGCTTGCTGACAGATAATCTTCTCTGCTCAATGGCGGCAAAGCACTGCGAGCTGAACAACAAAATCACTCACCTTTCACGCAGAACAACTCGTGAAAAGCTGATTTCTTATCTCTCTGAGCAGGCAAATCTGCAGAAAACAATTATTTTCACAATCCCGTTTAACCGCCAGGAGCTTGCGGATTACCTTTCTGTTGAAAGAAGCGCAATGTCAAAAGAACTGGCACGAATGAAAGCCGACGGTCTGATTGACTATGACGGCAGAACTTTTAAGCTGAAGATATAAGCAACAAAGGCTTGCACGAAACCGTGCAAGCCTTTTAAATTGCAGAAAAACTAATTTCAGACAAATTGGGCTGTTGAGAAAGGAAGCTGAATGGCGTTTTCTTCGACCGAAGGCGTACAAAGGTACGTCGATGGGAGAAAAAACGTCAAATAAACGAAATTACGCTTTCTGCATTAAACTTATTGTTATATTACACTCCTACGGTGCGTTCGGGTCGTCGGGTCGCCGACCCCTACACTTAATTTCGTTTATGGTTCAGCGACTTTATCGACAGGCAAAGGCTTACACAAAACGTGTAAGCCTTTTAGCATTATTTCTTCTTGTTAGCTTCGCGGAGCTCAACTCTGCGGATTTTGCCGCTGATTGTTTTGGGAAGCTCATCTCTGAATTCAACGATTCTGGGTATTTATAAGGTGCGGTATGCTCCTTAACATACACCTGAATCTCTTTCTTGAGGGCATCTGATTTTTCTGTTCCTTTTGTGAGAACGATATCAGCCTTAACAACCTGGCCCCTGATTTCATCGGGGGCGGCTGAAACGGCGCATTCAAGAACGTAAGGAAGCTCCATAATAACGCTTTCAATCTCAAACGGACCTATGCGGTAACCTGAAGACTTGATAACGTCGTCAACTCTGCCGACATACCAGAAGAAACCGTCTTCATCTCTCCAGGCCGTGTCACCTGTGTGATAAATATTATCGCTCCATGCTTCCTTGGTTTTTTCTTCGTCAAGGTAATATTCCATAAACAGGCCGCAGGGTGAACCTGCTTCTGTTCTGACAACAATTTCGCCAACCTCGCCAACCTTGGCAGGGTTGCCTTCTGACGTGATGATATCAACGTCAAAAAGAGGGCTGGGTTTGCCCATTGAGCCAACCTTAATTGACGTGCCTACAAAGTTTGCAAGAGCAAGGGTTGTTTCGGTCTGACCGAAACCTTCCATAAGTCTGATGCCTGTTGCCTTAAGGAACTGCTGGAACACTTCGGGGTTAAGAGCTTCACCTGCAGTTGTGGCATATTTGATTGAGCTCAGGTCATAATTTGCAAGGTCTTCTTTAACAAAGAAGCGATACATTGTGGGCGGTGCGCAGAACGTTGTTATTTTATGTTTGCCGATCATCTTGAGGATATCATCAGCAACAAAACGGTCAAAGTCATAAGTGAAAACGCCTGCTTCGCAGAGCCACTGGCCGTAAAGCTTGCCCCAGAGAGCCTTGCCCCAGCCTGTGTCAGAAATGGTGAAGTGCAGACCGTTGGGGTCAACGTTATGCCAATATTTAGCTGTAATAAAATGACCGAGAGGATATCTGTGAGAGTGGAGAGCGATTTTGGGATATCCTGTTGTGCCTGAAGTGAAGAACATCAGCATCGGGTCATAGCCGAAAGCGCCCTCTTCGGGTGACGGTCTTTCAAAAACGTCACTGAAGGTGCAATATTCTTTATCAAAATTCAGCCAGCCGTCACGCTCACCGTGAGCAATGATTTTGGTCTTGAGACCGGGACATTTTGCCGCTGCAAGCTCAACCTGGTGAGCAACGTCACCGTCAGCGGTGCACACGATTGCGCTGATTTTGCCTGCATTGAAGCGGTATTCAAAATCGTGCTCAACAAGCTGATTGGTGGCAGGAACAACAATTGCGCCGATCTTATGGAGAGCAAGAATTGAGAACCAGAACTGATAATGGCGCTTAAGAACAAGCATAACCTTATCGCCCTTTTTGATGCCGAGCGATTTGAAATAGTTTGCCGTCATTGACGAATGGCGGCTCATATCACTGAAAGTGAAGCGTCTTTCGACACCGTCTCTGTCAACGTGGAGCATTGCGGTTTTATCAGGTGTTTTCTTTGCAATTTCGTCAACAACGTCAAAAGCAAAGTTAAACTTATCGTCATCCTTGAACTTAATGCTGTTAAGAACGCCGTCTTCATCAAGAGTTGTTTCAATGAACTTTGCCGCAACGGGATTGGGAACGTTGGCAAGGTCAACGTTTGTTGTGCTTGCGGTTTTGATTTCTTCAACGTAATCGCTCATTTCGGTTGAACCGCCGGGAGCAATAACGATTGCGTAGAATTCGCATTCCTGACCGCCGACAGCAATTTCGTTATGAGGAACGGAGGAATCAAAATAGATGCAGTCACCCTCGTTGAGAGTTTCGGTTCTGTCACCGATTATCATTTTGAGCGTGCCTCTGATAACGATGTTGATTTCCTGACCCTCGTGACTTACGCAATGGTAAGGAGGATTAAGAGCT
>JAZNDY010000101.1:0-4556 GCA_045588295.1 Acutalibacteraceae bacterium | reverse complement strand
TGGCGTGGACGCCTGCATCCGTGCGCGAACACCCCACAACGTTATCTCTGCTTGAACAGATTTTTTCAAACGCATCCTGCAGAGTCTGCTGGATTGTTACAGCGTTTTCCTGCACCTGCCAGCCGTGGTAAGCCGTGCCGTCAAATGAAATTGTCAAAAGCAAGTTTCGCATAAATTCACCTTAAATTACTGCCTTAAAAAAGTAGTTGAGGACTATTATGCCTGCCGTTATTGCAACGCAGGCAAACAACGCAAAGAAATCAAGGGCGGTAAGCTTCATCCGCTTCATTCTTGTTCTGCCCTCACCGCCTGTGTAACAGCGGCAGGTCATGGCAAAAGCCAGCTCATAAGCTCTTCTGAAAGCTGAAACCATAAGCGGCACAAAAATCGGCACAAGCGCCTTGGCACGCTGAATGATTCCGCCCGTTTCAAGGTCAGCACCTCTCGCCTTCTGCGCATTCATTATTCTGTCAATCTCTTCAATCAGAGTGGGAATGAAGCGAAGCGCAAGAGTCATCATCATTGCGAGAGTATGAACCTTGATTTTGAATATCTTGAGGGGTGAAAGCACCCTCTCGATTGCATCGGTAAGCATTGTGGGCGTTGTTGTGTAAGTCAGCAACGAGCTGATGATAACAAGCGACACAATTCTGACCATAGTAAAAAGCGCGGTAAAAACACCTTTTTCCGTTATCTTGATAAACTTCCATTCAAACCAGGTGGCTCCGCCCTGCGTATAAAAAATATTAAGCACAGCGGTAAAAAGCAGAATAACCACAATGGGTTTTAAGCTCTTCAAAATCATTTTTAAAGGCACTCTGGAAAGCAAAGCCGCAATAACCGCAACCGCCGCAATTATGCCAAGCGAGAAAAAGTTTTTGCAAACAAAAATAACAATTATAATTGCAAAGGTTAAAATCAGCTTCATTCTGGGGTCGATTTTGTGAAGAAGCGATTTACCCGGGTAATACTGACCGATGGTGATATCTCTTATCATCCCGAGCACCTCCCCGAAGCAAGCTTGCGAAGAATTTCGGCACCCTGCTCAACTGTATAGACGTTGGCAGGCACGTCAATTCCTTTTGCGCGGAGTCCTGCAAAAACCTCTGTAATTTCAGGCACGTTAAGACCCATTGAGCGAAGCTCTTCACCCCTTGAATAAACCTCGTCAACACCGCCCTGCATCGCAACGGTTGAGTTGTTGATAACCACAACCTTATCTGCCATACAGGTTATATCCTCCATGCTGTGAGAAACAACGATAACCGTTGAGCCTGTGCGGCGGCGGTATTCTTTGATAAGTTCAATAAGGTCTTTTCTGCCTCTCGGGTCAAGACCTGCGGCAGGCTCGTCAAAAACAAGAATTTCAGGCTCCATTGACAAAACGCCTGCAATGGCAACCCTTCTTTTTTCACCGCCTGAAAGGTCAAACGGTGACTGGTTGAGATGTTCGCTCTTAACGCCTGCAAAATCTGCAGCCTTGAGCACTCTCTCTTTTATTTCGGCATCAGAAAGCTTCATATTCTTAGGGCCGAAAGCTATATCTTTATAAACGGTTTCTTCAAAGAGTTGATATTCGGGATACTGGAAGCAAAGACCGACTTTGAACCTTGAATTGCGGAGTGTTTCTTTATCTTTATGGATATCAACACCGTTAACAAGCACCTTACCGCTGTCAGGCTTCAAAAGACCGTTAAAATGTGAGATAAGTGTGCTTTTGCCCGAACCTGTGTGGCCGATAATTCCCACGAGCTCGCCTTTTTCTATTTTGAGGTTAACGTCACTTATAGCGGCAACCTGCTGAGGTGTGCCTTTTGAATAATAGTGAGTCAGCCCGATAGTTTCAATCGCGTAATTCATCGGGCACCTCCAAGCATTTTTGCTATTTCTTCAACGCAGGATTCAACGTCAAGAACCGTTTTGTCTATGCCGAGTGCGTGGCAAAGCTCTGTTGACTGCGGAACGTCAAGCCCGTGAGAACGGAGTTCGTCAACGCGTGAAAAAACTTCAGACGGTTTGCCTTGCATAACTATTCTGCCGCTGTCCATAACAACAACTCTGTCCGCTTTGACAGCCTCATCCATAAAATGAGTTATCAGCACAACGGTGATACCCATTTCTTTATTCATTCTGTGAACAGTCTGCATAACCTCCTGCCTGCCTATCGGGTCAAGCATTGCGGTTGGTTCATCAAGCACTATACACTCTGTCTGCATTGCAAGCACGCCTGCGATTGCCACTCTCTGCTTCTGACCGCCCGAAAGCTTATGAGGCTCACGGTGGCGGAAATCATACATATTAACGGCTTTGAGTGCGTCGTCAACCCTTTGGCGGATTTCTTTGGGGTCAACGCCGAGGTTTTCAGGGCCGAAAGCGACGTCATCCTCAACTATTGTGGCAACAATCTGGTTGTCAGGATTCTGAAAAACCATACCAACAATACGTCTTACCGCATCGGCTTTATCGTCATCATCAGCAACAATGCCTTTGACTCTGACCGTGCCTGCAGAAGGTTCATAGGTTGCGTTGCAAAGCTTGGCAAGGGTGCTTTTGCCCGAACCGTTATGACCGAGAACGGCAACAAATTCGCCCTTTTCAACGCTGAAATCAACGTCAGTCAAAGCTGCAACGGAAAGCTTATCCTTTTCAGCTTCTTCGGGGTCGTTATAAAACATTGTTACGTTTTCAAATTCGATTAATTTTTCGCTCATTGTTTATCCTCTTATCGGATTCAGATTATTTTACGCTCTCACCGAGCCAGATTGCGCTTGCTCCGCAAGGAAGAACTCTGCCCGGCTTTGATGAAACGGGAATGCCGATTTCGTCGCTTGAAACCTTGCCGCCGAATTTGCGCTGAACTGTTTCGCCGAGAATATATTCCATAACACTGGGTGAAAGTCCTGTTGTGTAAGAATTGATAAGCACCATCAGAGCATCGTCAGAAAGCACTTCCATACACATTTCAACAAAGCCGTAAACTTCATTTTCAAGCTTCCAGACTTCACCGCCCGGACCTCTGCCGTATGACGGCGGATCCATAATGATGATATCGTATTTATTGCCTCTTCTGATTTCACGCTGAACAAACTTGATGCAGTCATCAACAAGCCAGCGCACGGGAGCATCCGCAACTTTGCTTGAAACGGCGTTTTCTTTTGCCCAGAGAGTCATACCCTTTGATGCATCAACGTGAGTTACGCTTGCGCCTGCATTAAGAGCGGCAACGGTTGCACCGCCTGTGTAAGCAAAAAGGTTGAGCACCCTAACGGGTCTGCCTGCATTCTTTATTATATCGGCAGTCATCTGCCAGTTAACAGCCTGCTCGGGAAAAAGACCCGTATGCTTGAATCCCATTGTTTTGATGTTGAATTTAAGCTCCTCAAAACCAATCTGCCACACGTCGGGCATTTTTTTGCAGACCTGCCAGCTTCCGCCGCCTGTGTTTGAGCGGTTATAGATAGCGTGAGGTGTATACCAAAGCGGATTTTCTTTGGGAGTTTTCCAGATTACCTGAGGGTCGGGGCGCACAAGGATTATATCGCCCCAGCGTTCAAGCCTTTCGCCGTCAGAGCAATCGATAAGCTCATAATCTTTCCAGTTTTCTGCGGCTCTCATATGTCCGCTCCTTTCAAATCACAATTGTTAAACGTCCATTCTCTGCTGACCGGGCATCGGAATACCCAGGTGAGCATAGCCTGCAGGCGTAACCTGCCTGCCTCTGGGAGTGCGGCTCAGAAAACCGACCTGCATCAGATAGGGTTCATAAACGTCTTCTATGGTAACGGCTTCCTCGCCGATTGCCGCTGCAATCGTTTCAAGACCAACCGGTCCGCCGTTATAATTCTTAATCATCGTTTTCAGAATGAGTCTGTCGATTGAATCAAGACCAAGCTCGTCAATCTCCATTCTGTCAAGAGCAAGCGATGAAGCCTCTTTTGTTATCTTGCCCTCACACATAACCTGCGCAAAATCGCGCGCACGCTTGAGCAGTCTGTTTGCAATTCTCGGCGTGCCTCTTGAACGCGATGCAATTTCAAGCGCGCCCTTGGGGTCAATATCAATGCCGAGGATACCTGCGCTTCTGTCAACGATTTCCGAAAGCTGCTCGGGTGTGTAAAGCTCAAGGCGAAGGATAACACCGAAACGGTCACGAAGCGGTGCGCTCAGCTGACCAGCTCTTGTTGTTGCGCCAACAAGCGTAAACTTATGCAAATCCAGACGGATTGACCTTGCGGAAGGGCCTTTGCCGATGATGATATCCAGCACGTTATCTTCCATCGCAGGGTAAAGCACTTCTTCAACCGCTCTTGAAAGGCGGTGAATTTCGTCAATAAAAAGCACGTCGCCTTCGTTGAGGTTTGTGAGCAAGGCGGCAAGGTCGCCCGGCTTTTCAATCGCAGGGCCGCTTGTTACCCTGAAATTAACGCCCATTTCGTTTGCAATAATGCCTGCAAGCGTTGTTTTACCGAGACCGGGAGGCCCGTAAAGCAAAACATGGTCAAGCGTGTCGCCTCTGCGGCGAGCTGCTTCAATATAAACCGAAAGATTTTCTTTTA
>JAZNDY010000100.1:0-8359 GCA_045588295.1 Acutalibacteraceae bacterium | reverse complement strand
ACAACTTTTGTGTAAAGTGTCGTTTGCTTTATTTGAATAAAAAACGAGAGACACAACTTCTTTACGAAGCGTCTCCCTCGGGGTGCTTTTTGTTTTTACGGGTGCGAATTGCGCCACTGCGGTGTCGGAATTTACAAAAGTGCTCACACGCAAAATTTTATGGGCAGGTGACGCAAAAGCAGGGACAGCCGCGCTGCCCCTGCTGACGTATCATATTAACTTTACCGCCAGTTAAACGGTCTGAGGCTGAAATCAACCGTGCTTTTATCCTGCGGAATCAGACCGAAGGACGAAACCCTGCTCATATTGTGGGCAATAAAAGCATCGTAAAGCTCTTCGTTTGCCTGTTTGCGCGTCGGGTTGAGGAAGGAATATTTGCCGATATACTGGTTGGCTTTGAAATATTCCCAGCTGAGGTTTGCAACCTCAACCCTGAAAAGCTGTTCTTCGGTAATGTTGGCACTCATCGCCTTGCTCCAAAGGTTATCAAGCCTGATAACGGTATAAAACGGATAGAATCCGGACTGATAATGCCAGTCAAAATCAAACGCGTGTGCCGTTGCTTTGACCTGTGCGGTCTGAATATCGATAATTTCTTTGATATACGGTGCGGCTTCTTCGCCGTAATATGCCTTGAGAAAATCGTTCATATGATATTCAACGTCGGCATTGACGTTCCATTGAAGCTTGCACAGCAGATAGTTGCGAAGCTCGTTGAATGCGGCATAGTGACCGTCACCGCAGTTATAAACGTAGCCCGTGATGCCGATATCGTGCATATACTTCATCGTGGACTGCATTGTTTCAAAATTCGAGAAAAACTGCGCCGTGTTAAGAAAGTTTATGGTGTAATCATAGATAAAGGTTTTGTCTGCAACCTTTGTCCAGTTAACGTGGTCTGCGGCAATCTGCGCATTCTGCTCCATAAAGAGGTTTTCAAAGGTTTCGTTGCCGTCAATTGCGCCGCATTCGGTGATGGGGTGGCTTCTGCAAGCCTTGTGCAGACCGCATAAAACGGGCACAACGTTCGGGTTGCAACGCAGTGAGAGGTCTGCGGGCGGTTTGTCGGTTTCGTTATATGCATAAAAAGTGAAGGTCATCTCGGGAAATTCACCGTCAAGCGCATCAGCAAACGCATTCGTGAAGAGAATGGTTGTGGAGCAAACGGAGCCGTATCTTGCGTTGATTTCTTCGCATTTTTCGCAGTGGCAATAGTTCATATTGTCTTTTTGACCGATGTGGATATATTTTGCATCCTTTTCGCAGTCAAGAATTGCCTGCCTGCCGTTCCGAATTGCGATTTCAAGCACCTCGGGGTGTGAAAGGCAAACGTGGTCGGTTGTGCGCGTGCCGTCAGGATTCATGGCAAAATATTCGGGGTGCTCGGCAAAAAGAGCATCGGGCACAAGTCTGTCCAAAGTAACGTCCCACAAAACCCAGGTCATCGCACCGCCGTATTCGGGCACGTCATAATGGAAAGAAACGTTCATCTTTGTTCTTGCCCTGTATGCGTTGTTTGTGCCTGCGCAATCGTTGCGCCTAACGGCAAACGACGGCTCAACAAGGCGGTCAACAGCGGAATCAATAACTATATCCTTGCTTTCGGGCACAACCTCAAGCTCCGGCGTAAACCAACGCACGCCCAGATATTCTTCAAGGAAGGTATAAACGCCATAGAGCGTGCCGCGGCCGTCTTCACCTGCAATGAGAAGATAATCGCCGTCGGAATAAAGCCTGAAGCCGTCCTCTTTGATTTGGGTGCGGTCAATTTCCTTTATGCTTTTCTGCAATTCGTTTTCACCGAGCACAATTGCGTTTGTGCCGTTGAATTCATCTTCGGCAACAATCCGAAGCTGTGCGCCGCTTATTTTATTAATGTATGTCTGCAACTCGTTTGCGGCGGTCATAATGCAACTGTCTGCATCTTCGTCAACAACAATGGCGTAACCGCTTTCACCGTTTTTAACAATATACATCGGCGTTTCAACCTGCGGTGCGGCATATTCACCGCCGCCGTATTCAATGCTGCTGCTCACGGGGATGATGCCCGTGATGCAAAAAATAACCTGCAAAAACGCAAAGAATCCTTTGATATAAGCAAGCATAACTGCACCTCCTGTTAATCCTGACTAAATGATAACACACATCTGTATGTATTTCAAGGAAAGGCAGGCAGATAAAGGCAAAAAACAACGTTGTTTTGATGAAATACACTAAAAACAGATAAATTGGCTTGAATTCATATAAACTTTGCACATTGACTTTGAGGGCTGAAAAAGGTAAAATAGGTGTCAATGAGAGAACTTTGTGCTGAAGTATCTTGTACGACAGGGACGAAGAAGACGGTTTTTGAGAAGTGTGTGCTGATTAACTTCTCGACGTGCTGATATGCCGCCTTCTTCATAACACCCCTGTAACCGACTGACACCGCTTGGGGTGTCTTTTTTTATTTGTATTTTTGTGCGGAGGGTCAGGTGCCCTCCGATTTTTGATTTTTGCAACCCTCCGTCACTCCGTTTTGTAAATGCTCTCAGAAATATGGATGCACTGCTCGGAGCGCTTCGCGTTGCTCCCTGTTTCTTCACTTCAGCACCTTGATGCGTTCGCCACAGGCGGCGCATTTAAAGCGGCGGGATGAGGGCATCCCACCCTACACTTCAAAAGAAGGCACTGTAGCCATTGGTGTGGATGGCTTTTTTACGGGACGTCGGGTCGCCGTCCCCTGCGGTGGTGAATTTATAAAGGTGTTTACACGCAGAATTGCAGGGGTTAGCAACTCGCCAACCCGACAGACCGCCAGGCCGGAAAAAGGCTTGTTCATCTTTGTGACGGGATATCTGATTGCAGTCCCCCTACAGCGCAGGTGTGTTATGATAAGCGCATAACGAAGCAATTTCCGTTTGCTTAATCCGTGTGTTTTATGTTTATGTATAACAAAAATGTAAAATTTCTATAGTCAAATTTAACAAATCGCAAAAACTTTAAACCCTGCAGTTTGGAGTACACCACGAAATATAAAAACAGGGCTCAAAAATGTTGACGGGGACATTTTTTTTGATATAATATGTATTGTGATAAAACAAATTATTTGCGTAGGAGATATATACTATGTACGTTAAAGATGTAACAGTTCAGAACCAGGTTGGTCTTCATGCACGTCCCGCAACCTTCTTCATCCAGAAGGCAAACGAATTCAAGTCATCAATCTGGGTAGAGAAAGAAGAACGCAGAGTTAACGCAAAGAGCCTTCTCGGCGTGCTTTCACTCGGCATTATGGGCGGCACAAACATCCGCATCATCGCCGGCGGCCCTGACGAAGAATCAGCAGTTGACGAGCTTGTTAAGCTTGTTGAAACAGGCTTCGCAGAATAATCATCTGCCACGGAGCGAAGAACAAAAGAAACGGAAAATAAAGATAGCTTGCAAAGGTTTGATAGCCTTTGCAGGCTTTTTATTTGTTTGTTAAATGTAATTGGGGTTACGTTTCTTTTTAGCCGTTTTTTCCTCCTCGGCGTATCGCATACGCCTGACGTCGGAAGAAAACGTCTTCTTCATCTCCGTGCGGAGCGAAGAACAAAAGAAACAGAAAATAAAGGTAGCTTGCAAAGGTTTGATAGCCTTTGCAGGCTTTTTTATTTGTTTGTTAAATGTATTTGAGGTTACGTTTCTTTTTAGCCGTTTTTTCCTCCTTGGCGAATCGCCGCCCCTACGTTGCCAAAATCGGTTTGCGGTTATAATCAAACTAACCTTTTGAGCTCCCTTTCAAGGGAGCTGGCGCATAGCGCCTGAGGGTTGAAAGAAGAAGCCGCAAAGTTTGCAGAATATAAAAACAGCACTGTAAGGGCGTTTTTTTGAATGCTTGTTCAATTTAACACTCACCGCCGGCGGAACGAAAAAACGTAGGGCGGCTTGCCCACAAGCCGCCGCAGGTGTTGCATAATGATTAAAGCGGCGGGATGAGGGCATCCCGCCCTACACTGTTTTCACGGACAGCGAGGTGATTATGCGCGGTTTGCCGCTGTTTTGTTAGCTAAAAAAACACGGGACGTGCAGTGCACATCCCGTTAATTTTATTTTGCTGCAACCGTTGCATCAAAATGCTTTGCGATGAATCGGCGCATTCTTTCGTCATATTCGTCCTTGGCGTCATAATAACTGAAAGCGTGCTCGGCGCCGTCAACGGCAAAAAGTTCTTTTTCGGTGGGGCAGGCTTCATAAAGTTTTTCAGCCATATAATAAGGCACAAGCGCATCTTCTTTGCCGTGAACAAAAAGCACGGGATTTTTTGCGTTTTTCATTGTGCCGATGGGGTCTGCATCCTTTTTAAGGTCATAGCGTGCAAATATCTTGCAATAAATGTTGATGATATGCGTAACAAAATCCGTTCTGAGGAATTTGGCTATTGACCTTGTTTTGATGCCGACCTGCTCAAATGCGTTGGTGTAGCCGCAATCCTCAACAATCATTTTAACTTGCGGTGCAGGGTTATGGTTATTGACGAGCATTGACGTTGCCGCGCCCATTGAAATGCCGTGGAGCATAATTTTGATATCATCGCCGAAGCGGTCAACAAGGTAATCAATCCAGAGGTTTATATCCTTATAATCAAGCGCACCGAACGTGATATATTTGCCGCTGCTTCTGCCGTGACCTCTTAAGTCAGGCAAAAAGTAGTTGAAGCCCATTTCGTTATGATAAAACGGAAAAAGGTGGCTCATCTCATCAGGGCCGTTGCAGTTATGGCCGTGGATGCAGATAACAAAGTTTTTTGTTTCTTTTTCTGCAGGAATCAGGCGCGCGGTCAGGTGAATGCCGTCTGCAGTGTTAAGCTCAACGTCCTCGTGCGTATGCGAAAGCATATAGTTATTGTTCTTAATGCGCACACCTGCGCGGTGAATGCGTTTTTCGTCTTTTTCGGGCGGTCTTACGCGCTGGGCAACACAGGCTGTTTTGAAGCCGATTGCACCCACAACCGCAATCAACAACGCAACAAAGCCCACAAACCACCAGAAAAGAACGGTGCAGGCGATGGCTATGTAAACCAGAATCATAAAATCAAATTCCATATTATCCCTCCGTGCCGTGTTTTTATTGTTTTAATATTAACATAAATCCTTAAATATGGCAATACGTGAAACGCCGGCTTTTGCGCCGACGCTAAAAGTTAAAACTTGCGCCTTAATTCAACCACCTTGCCGATGATGGTTACGGGCAGGCTCTCAATCTCACTTTTTGTGAACATCATAGGCTCATATGCCGAATTTTCTGACACAAGTAAAATGCTTGTGTCTTTTTTTATTAACTTTTTAACGGTTGCGTCATTTCCGTTAACAAGCACAACGGCAATTTCGCCGCTGTCTGCATCGGGTTGGCGGCGCACAATCACCGTGTCACCTGCCTGAAAAAGAGGAAACATACTGTCACCCTTGATTTTTAAGCCGAAATATTCGCCGCGCGATGCCATATCAGCGCTGATTTCTTCATAATCCAAAATATCTTCTACTGCCTCCATCGGTATGCCTGCTCTCACATAGCCGAGCACGGGCACGAGCACCGTGCCGCCGATATCTTCGCCGCCTATGAGCGCACCGACAGAAACGCCCAGCACACCTGCGAGAATGCGCAGGCTGTCGTTATCAGGGCTTGTTCTGCCGTTTTCCCACTGGCTGACTGCCGTTTGGTGAACGTTGCACAGCACGGCAAGCTCACTCTGCGAGAGACCCTTTTGCTTTCTTAATTCTCTGATGATATTCATTTTTATCCCTCCGCCTTCGTGCAGGAGGGGGGGAGGCTAACCTGTGTCACCCCAAAAAACTGTTCCTGCGCCGAAGCTGCATATTCTAAAACATTTCACGCTTATATTATGAGTTAAACTCTTGAAAAAGTCAAGCGGAAATTAAAAAATATGAAAAATACTATTGACAAACGAACGAATGTTCGCTACAATTAATAGCGTCACTATTAAACGAAGGAGGCTTGGGATGAAAAAAACAGTTTGTGACGAGGATATTTTTTACGGATATCCCAGCAAAGAGGAGATTAAAGCGGCGCAGCTTGCCTGCTGCGGACGTTGCTGCGATGCCTGCGAAACACCTGCGGAATACGCTTGGCGCAAGAGGGGCGTTGATTTGGCGATGCTGCTTGAGCACGCCATTGAAAACGAGCTGAGCGAGGCTGAAAAATCAGCCGTCAGAAACCGTTGGTTTGAATCAATGACAGTCAGTGAAATCGCGGCGATGCAGGGCATAAGCACTGCCGCTGTGAGCGTTACTCTGAAACGCGCGCAGGATAAACTGCACCGTGTTTTGCGTTATGCGGTTGCTTACCAGAATAACGTGGGCAGAGAAAGCGCAATTTCGCTCCTGCTTGCAAGGGCAAGAGTTGTTGCTGCGGCAAGAAACACAAACGGCGGCTCTTTGCAGGAAAGACTGCATGCGCTCAGAGTTGCCGAAAACCTGTCAAGGGAAGCTCTTGCCGGAGTCAGCTCCGTTCCTGCCGAGCGGATTGCCGCCATTGAAAAGGGCAGAGCAGAGCCGCATATGCACGAGCTTGTTGCCTTGAGCGAAGCCTTCGGGGTGACGGCAGATTATATTTTGAAGGGAGAAAATGTTGGAAAACAATAATTCACTTTTTGCGCTGGGGCTTGAATATGAAGCCGCGGCAAAAACCATACACAAACGTATTTCTGCCAGAAGAGAAAAGTTGCGCTCGCTCCCTGTTTTAAGCCGCGAGGCTTTTGTTGTTAACAGCGAGCTGAAAACACTTTATTACGAATATGAACAAACGCGGCACACGGCAGAATACCTGAAAAGCTATTATAAACCTGAAAGCCGCATTTTATCGGGAGGTACACAATGAAAAACATACTTAACGCAGTGATTGACGAGGCGAGAAACCTTGTTATTACGCCCTCTGAGGGTTTTGCAGGCGAGCATAACGCAGAGGTGCTTGAAATTGATATCGGCCCCTTTGCGCAAGGGGAATACGATTATTTTATTCTTAATTTTGAGAATTTCTGCGCTGACGGCAAGCTTATTTCAAACATAATCAGAACAGAGAACGACGAACCGTCATATATTGCTAACGGGGTGATTTTTTGCCCCCTGACGGCTCAGCTGACCGCTTCGGGCAAGCTGAAGCTTCAGCTTGAGGCGCATAAAAACACCGAAGGCGGCGAGATTATCAGAAAATCTTCGGTTGCCGAGCTTTCGTTCAAGCCCTCCGTTATGGGTGCAGACGATATGATGAACGCAGGCAGTTCGGTTTACGGCAGGCTCGAAGAGCTTGAAAACGGCATTGAAGCGGCTGAAAATAAGATTAACGCAATCAATGCAGAAAATTACGGCGCAAAAATCAAAGCCGCAGACGGCAAGGCGCAGGAAGCTCACGCAAAAGCAGATGCACTCGGCGGCAGAACGGATAGCCTTGAGGCGGATATTATGCAGACAAAAATCAGGCTTGAAACCGTTGAAGGCTATGAAATACCTGAAAACTTTGCCGCAATTGCAGAAAGGGTGCAGGCTCTTGAAGACGAGCCTGACGGCATTGATGAAATTCCGCTTGCAACAACCCAAAACGTTGGCGGCGTGAAGCTGGGTACGTCTTCACCTGTTCAAACGGATGAGGACGGTATTGTTATTCTGCATTACGGCAACCTCAACATTTATGCTGTTTCTGCGCTGATTGCTCTTGCGCTGTTAAACGAAATCGGCAGGGTTGAAACGGTGGCGGGCGAAGATTGCGCAAGCATAACTTCTTTTGTTTATGATAACTCGATGAGCGTTGCAATGGATATGGTCAGCGCCGTTGCTTTTACGTCTGCAAACCGCGGCACGGTTGAATATATGACAGCCGATTTTGAAACGGCTGTGCTTAACGTTGAGCCGAACAGCGTTTACGTTATAACAAAGGTTGACGGTGCAACGCAGGTCAACCGATATTTCGGCTCGGATTTGCGCCGCCTTATTGTGGAGGGAATCTGATTTGGATAAAAGAATCTGTATCATCGTCGGTCACGGCAAATCAAAAAGCGGCGGCTATGACAGCGGTGCAGTCAGCCGCGACGGCAGATATTATGAATTTGAAATTGCAAAACGCATTGCAAAATATGCGGCTGATTACCTTGGCTGCAGTCTGATGAATTATGAGGGTAATCTTTATCTGACAGACAGAATCAAAGCTGTTAACAGGGCGGATTATGATTTTGTTGCCGAAATTCATCTCAATGCAGGCGGCGGCAAGGGCACGGAGGTTTATTACTATAACGGCTCGCCCACGGGTCTTAAGGCGGCAAAGGCGGTATCGCAGGAAATTGCCGAGGAATTCAACGTGCCCGACAGGGGCGCAAAGGTTAAACTCG
>JAZNDY010000099.1:0-7531 GCA_045588295.1 Acutalibacteraceae bacterium | reverse complement strand
CATCTTCCGTTCCAGAGCGGAAGCAACCGTGTGCTTGATGCGATGAACAGAAGATATACAAGAGAAAAATATCTCGATCTTCTTAATTATGCATATAAAGTTATGCCTGAGCTTTCCGTAACAAGCGATGTTATAGTCGGTTTTCCCGGGGAAATATACGATGAATTCCTTGAAACTGTTTCGCTTGTTGAACAGGCAAACTTCACTTCAATGTTCACATTTATCTTCTCGTCAAGAGAAGGCACCAAAGCGGCGTCTATGCCTGACCCTGTTTCAAGAGAAGAAAAAGGCAAGTGGTTCAAAGAGCTGCTTGATGCGCAAGAAAAGGTTGCCGCAAAAAGAACGGCTTCAATGGTCGGCAAAACTTACAGAGTGCTCTGTGAGAGCGTCAGCAAAGGCGGTCTTATAGAGGGCAGAACACAGGGAAATATAATTATCGAATTCCCTGCTGATACCGCAGTAATCGGCTCGTTCAGAAACGTTAAGGTTACGGAATCCTTAACGTGGATTTTAAGAGGCGAGCTTGCTGATTAATCAGGTTTAATATTTTACGGCTTTTCGTAATTTATCAAAAATATTTTTAGTTAGGAGAAACAGAACATGGACGCAATTATTGCAAAAGCAAGAGAACTCGGCGCTCTCCTTCAGCAGGATGAACGCTATCTGAAGTTTATGGAAGTTCAGAAGGCAAACGAAGAGGATAAGGAGCTCAACGAGCTTATCGCAAGAATCCAGCTTGTTCAGATGTCCTTCCAGCACGAAGCTTCAAAAGAAGATAAGAACGAACAGAAGCTTCAGGCATATGACAAGGAGTTTGGCGAAATCTACACCAAGATTATGGCTAACCCCAATATGCAGGCTTATGAAGCAGCAAGAGGCGCTATCGATGAGCTTATGAACTACGTCAACGGCATCTTCGCTCTTTGCCTTCAGGGTGAAGACCCTGTTACCTGTGAGCCTAAGCAGCAGGAGCACAACTGCGGCGGCGAATGCTCATCCTGCAGCGGTTGCCACTGATAATTAACCCAAAATTGCAGAAAGAAGCGGCTTCGGGCTCAGCTTCTTTCTGTAACCCGAGCGGGATTTTTTGAAAGGTACGGTAGACTTAAATGGCTGAGCTTACCCCGATGATGAACCAACATTTTGAAATAAAAAAGAATTACCCTGACACAATCCTGATGTTCCGTCTGGGCAATTTTTATGAGATGTGTTTTGACGATGCAAAGCTTGTGTCAGCAGAGCTTGAGCTTGTGCTCACAGGCAGGGATTGCGGTCAGGAAGAAAGAGCGCCGATGTGCGGTGTGCCTTTCCACAGCGCAGATTCTTATATTGCGCGCCTTGTTGCAAAGGGCTATAAGGTAGCAATCTGCGAGCAGCTTGAAGACCCCTCAACCGCAAAGGGCCTTGTTAAGAGGGACGTAACAAGAGTTCTCACTCCCGGCACAGTCATTGAGAGCACAATGCTTGATGAAAGCAAGAATAACTTTCTTGCCTGCATCTATGCTTCAAAAAATAATATCGGTCTTTGCTTTGCTGATATCTCCACGGGCAGCGTTCACGTAACTGATTTCGAAAGCAGGAATGCACAGCGCAGAATTATTAACGAGATGGGCAGGTTTATGCCCAGCGAAATTATTATCAATTCCGATGTGCTCAAGCTCACGCAGGTGACTGATTTTATCAAATCAAGGCTCAATTCCTCCTGCGATTTGCTTGATGATGATTGCTTTGACCTTTCAAAAGCTTCCGCTATGATTATGAAGCATTTCGGTGTGAATTCACTTGCCGATATTTCTCTCGGTGATGCGCCTGCCGCTGTTTCGGCTCTGGGTGCGGCTATGGATTATCTTCGAAGCGTTCAGAAAACCGAGCTTGAAAATATCAAGAGCATTGATTTTTACGGCGAAAGCAGTTTTATGCGCCTTGACGTTTCTGCAATGCGCAACCTTGAAATAACAGAAACAATGCGTAACAGAGAAAAACGCGGCTCGCTTCTCTGGGTGCTTGATAAAACCAAAACATCAATGGGCAAGCGTATGCTTCGCTCCTGGCTTGAACAGCCGCTTATCGGCATTGCAGGCATAACCAAACGCCACAATGCTGTTTCCGAGCTTTATGAAAACCCTGTTTTGCGTGACGATATTATTTCTCTGCTTACAGGCTGTCAGGATATGGAGCGTCTCATAACAAGAATCGCTTATTCAACAGCAAACGCAAGAGAGCTTAAAGCTTTGTCTGCAACGCTCAGCCGTATGCCGGCAATCAAAGAGCTGCTTAAGGACCGCAACAGCGCTTTGCTCAAGGAGCTTTGTGCAAGCATAATGCCGCTTGAAGAAACGGTTGAAATGATTGAAAATTCAATTGTTGATGAGCCGCCGTTTTCTGTCCGTGAGGGCGGTATGGTCAAGGATGGCTTCAATGAAGAGCTTGATTCTTTGCGAGATATCGTCAATAACGCCAAGGGGTATATTGCTGATATTCAGCTTCGCGGGCAAGAAAAAACAGGCATTAAAAAGCTTAAAATCGGCTATAACCGTGTTTTCGGTTATTATATTGAGGTGTCAAACTCATACAAAGAGCTTGTGCCTGAAGATTATATCAGAAAGCAGACGCTTGCAAACTGTGAGCGTTACATAACACAGGAACTTAAAGAGCTTGAATCAAAAGTTCTCGGCGCGCAGGAGAGAATTGTCCGCCTTGAATATGAAATCTTTGATTCGGTGCGCAAAAAAACAGCAGAGCATCTTTATGAAATTCAAAAAACAGCATCGTCCGTTGCCGCGGTTGACGTTCTTGTTTCATACGCAAGGGTTGCGGCAGAAAATAATTATTGTTGCCCCGTTATGAACGCAGGCACGATGATTGACATCACAGACGGCAGACACCCTGTTGTTGAAAAAATGCTGGATTCGCCGTTTGTGCCAAACGATACACGCCTTGATTGCGCAGATAACCGTTGCGCAATCATAACGGGTCCCAATATGGCAGGCAAATCAACCTATATGCGTCAGGTTGCGCTTATTTCGCTTATGGCACAAGCGGGCAGTTTTGTTCCTGCTTCATCTGCCGAGCTTTGTGTGGTTGACGGGGTTTACACCCGAATCGGCGCAAGTGATGACCTTTCATCAGGTTCCTCAACCTTTATGGTTGAAATGAACGAGGTTGCGGATATTCTTAAAAACGCAACGTCAAAGAGCCTTATCATATTTGATGAAATCGGCAGAGGTACTTCAACCTTTGACGGTATGAGTATTGCGAGGGCGGTTCTTGAGTTTGCGGCCGATAAACGCAGGCTTGGCGCAAAAACGCTTTTTGCAACTCATTACCATGAGCTGACCGAGCTTGAAGAAAGCGTTGACGGTGTTAAGAATTACAATATTGCCGTTAAAAAGAGAGGCGATAACATCACCTTCCTCCGCCGAATCATTCCGGGCTGTGCAGACGGCAGCTACGGTATTGAGGTTGCAAAGCTTGCGGGCGTGCCCAACAGCGTTGTTGAAAGAGCAAAAGTTGTTCTTAATGAGCTCGAAACAGAGGGCGTTCAGCGCATAGTAACGGTTTCAGACAATGCTGAAGAAAGCCAGATTTCGTTCGGCAGCTCCAACGCAAGCGGAATTATTGAAAAGCTCAGGAATCTTGACGTTAATACTCTTACTCCCATTGAGGCAATGACAGTGCTTTATGAACTTGCCAAACAGGCAAACAATTAAAAGGTGCGGACACAGCCCGTCCGAACCTACCCACCATTCACTTTTGACTATTTACTAAAAGGAGGTGCCGTATGCCGAAGATTAACGTTCTTTCAAAACAGCTTGCAGAGCTTATTGCCGCAGGTGAGGTTGTTGAGCGCCCGGCTTCCGTTATCAAAGAGCTTCTTGAAAACTCAATTGATGCAGGAGCCGATACCGTTACCGTTGAAATCAAAAACGGCGGTATAACCTATATGCGTATAACCGATAACGGCTGCGGTATCTCAAGAGAAGATATCAGAAACGCCTTTGTCAGCCATGCAACAAGCAAAATCGCAAACGCCGATGACCTTAACGCAATAATGACTCTCGGCTTCAGAGGCGAAGCTCTTGCGAGCATCAGTGCCGTTGCAAGGGTTGAGGTTATGACAGCCACGCCCGATGAATCCGTCGGCACCAGATACGTTATCGAAAGCGGAGAAGAAATTCTTTGCGACGATGCAGGTTGCCCCAAAGGCACAACCATATTAGTCAGGGATTTGTTTTATAAAACCCCTGCAAGAATGAAGTTTCTCAAAAAAGACGTTACCGAAGCCAATGCCGTTGCAGGCGTGATTGACAGAATTGCCCTCTCTCACCCTGAGGTTTCAATCCGCTTTATCCGTGAGGGTAAGCAGGTGCTCATAACAAGCGGCAGAGGCGATTTGCACACTTGCATCCGTGAGGTTTTCGGCAAAGAATTTGCGGAAACACTTATTCCTGCCGTTGCAGAAACAAACGGCGTTAAAATCAGCGGTTTTGTTTCAAAACCTGTTGCGGCAAGACCAAACCGCAATATGCAGTTTTTCTTTATCAATAACAGACTCATCAAAACAGGCACCGGCAGTGCCGCTTTGAGCGAGGCTTATAAAAATTCAATTATGGTCGGCAAATTTCCGTCGTGCGTTCTGAATATTGAGCTTGACCCTTCGCTGGTTGACGTTAACGTTCATCCCGCAAAAACAGAGGTCAGGTTTTCTGACGAGCGAATGATATTCAACGCAGTTTATTATGCGTGCAAAAATGCTCTGGCGGCAGGTGACACGCCCAAACAGGTTCGCGAAATCAAAAAAGATTTTTATAAAGCTCCCGAGAAACCGGCAGAGCAGTTGACCATGAGCCGCAAGTCTGAGCCTGTTTCAGATTTCTGGCAGCATATTCCAAAAACGCAGGCACCCGTTCAGGCGGTGAAACCTGTTTCTTACGTTGACGTAAAGCCCGTTGAGGTCAAACAGGTTGATATAAAACCCGTTGACATTAAACCCGTCGATGAAAATCGGCATATTCAGAGTTTTGCTAAGCTTTCGTCGCCCGACGATAAACCTGCCGCAAAGCCTGAAACAACAGAAGACATTCTTTTGCGCTCACCGTCAGCGAAACGGACTGAACCTGCTGAAACTGAAACACCTGCAGTTGCGGTTATGCCTGTTGAAGCAGTTCAACCTGCTGTGCCTGAAGCTGTTGCTGCCCCACAGGTTGAAAGAATCTTTAATGATGAAGAGTTTCTCCTTATCGGTGAGGCGTTCAAAACATATATCATCTGCGAATATTGCGGCAAAATGGTTATCATTGATAAACACGCCGCTCACGAAAGAATTATTTACGAAAAGCTGAAAAAAGAAAGCGGTGAAAGAACGCCGCAGCTTCTTCTTCTGCCCGTAACCGTTACTCTTTCAAAAGAAGAGTATGCCGCAACGCTTGAAAATCTTGAACTTATCAACAGCTCAGGCTTTGAGGTTGAGGATTTCGGCGGCGGATGCGTCATCGTCAGAGAGTGCCCGATGGAGCTTTCGGCAGACGACGTTGAAGACGTTATCAGTGAGATTGCAGGCAGATTTGTTGATAAAAAGCAGGGCGTTGCCTTTGAAAAGCTTGACTGGATTTTTCATTCCGTTGCGTGCAGAAGCGCAATAAAAGCAGGCAACTTTACATCACGGCTTGAAATGGAGCGTTTTGCAAAACAGCTTCTTTCGATGCCTGATATCCGTTACTGCCCCCACGGCAGACCGGTACTGATTGAAATGACTAAAAGAGAGTTGGAAAAAAACTTTGGCAGAATCTAAAACACCATTGATTGCAATAGTCGGTCCGACTGCTTCGGGCAAAACTTCGCTTGCCGTTGC
Organism: Acutalibacteraceae bacterium; assembly: GCA_045588295.1. GTDB lineage: Bacteria > Bacillota > Clostridia > Oscillospirales > Acutalibacteraceae > CAG-177. Next base: position 1,680 of record JAZNDY010000099.1, on the reverse strand, counting down.
TGTTTGCAAAGCGTTGGGCGGCGAGGCTGTTTCGTGCGATTCAATGCAGATTTATGAGGGTATGGATATTGCAACTGCCAAACCTGATGCCGAAGAGATGCAGGGTGTGCCTCATCATCTTATAGGCTTTGCAAAGCCTGATGAGGTTTACAGCGTTGCGAAATATTGCGAAAGCGCAAAGGCGGTAATTGAAGATATAGCTTCAAGAGGCAAAAAAGCTGTTCTTGTTGGCGGCACGGGTCTTTATTATTCATCGCTTGTTGATAATATTGAATTTCTGCCTGAAGAAACAGATTTTGAATATCGCGAAAAGCTTCGCAAGAGAGCTGAAACAGAGGGTGCGCAGGTTTTGCTTGATGAGCTTTCTGCAATTGACCCTGAAGCGGCAGCTAAGCTTCATCCCAATAACCTCGGCAGAGTTATAAGGGCGCTTGAGATTTATCACACAACAGGCAAAACAATAACAGACCAGAACGAGCAGTCAAGAAACTGTCAGTCGCCGTTTGATACCGTTGCTATCTGCCTCGATGCAAGGGACAGGCAGGTTCTTTATGACCGAATTAACCGCCGTGTTGATATTATGATTGAAAACGGGTTGATTGAAGAAGCAAGAGCTTTTTTTGAAAACCCTCCCGGCAGAACGGCAAAACAGGCTATTGGCTATAAAGAGCTTAACCCTTATTTTTCAGGCGAAAAACCGCTTGAAGAATGCATTGAAAACTTAAAGATGCAAACACGCCGTTATGCCAAGCGTCAGCTTACGTGGTTCAGGCGTGACGAGAGAATTAAATTTGTTTACATTGACGATTACTTTTGCTTTGACGATATGCTCAAAGCAGTTCTGAATATTATCGAAAGGGTGTGAGTTTCTGAAATCCCGTAACAGACTTTTAAAAATTTTGGCGGCGGTAGCCGTTTTGGCGGTTGTTGCCTTCTTCGGTTTTGAACTTTACGGGCTAACGGCTCAATCCTACACCACGGAAACAGCGTATATCCACACGGTTCTTGAAACTGTTGATGCGGAAATGTTTGTTATCCGTGATGAAACTCTTCTTACCTCAAGCGGTTCGGGTGTTACCGTTCAGCTTGCCGAAAACGGTGAAAGAGTCAGCCGCGGCAGTTCAATTGTTGCTGTTTTTGCAAACGAACAAAACGCCGCCAATTACGTTCAGGCGCAAAGTCTGCGCAATAAGCTTGAGGTTTATAACGCTATTGACGGCCAGCTTGAGTTTGATAACGTTGATATGGCAAAGCTTGCTTCGGAGATTGACAGTGAGTTTATGGCTATAATCAACGCCGCTTATGAAGACGATTTTTCAGCAGTTGAAGACAGCAAGCTCATTCTGAGCGAAAAAGTGTCTCGCCGTCAGGTTTCGCTTGGTCAGTCTGTTGACTGCAAAAGCAAAATTTCAGAGCTTACCGCTCAAATCGGTACGCTTGAAAGTTCAGCGGCATTTTCGTCGGTTATTACTGCCGAGTCATCGGGTTATTTTGTTGGTGAAGCGGACGGATATGAAAATGTTCTTACGGTAGCTGATATTGTGAATTTAACCACCGATATGCTTTCAAAGGCTCTTAACGCAAAGAAGGCGGCTGTTCCTGCAAACACGGTTGGCAAAATCATAAACGGTTATAACTGGTATGTTGCAACCGTTATGGATACGAGTAAGGTGGTCGGCT
>JAZNDY010000098.1:0-5125 GCA_045588295.1 Acutalibacteraceae bacterium | reverse complement strand
CTCCTGCGCTTGAAGCTCTCAAGGACAAGCTTAACGTTCCGCTTTCGGTTGATACGTTTTATCCTACGGTAGCAAAAGCGGCTCTTGAAACAGGCGCAAGCATGATTAATGACGTCAGCGGCGAATTTAACGCAGAAATGGCAGAGCTTGCAAAAAAATACGGTGCGGGCTACGTGGTTATGCACAACCCCTGCGGAGCTGATATTGTTCAGGAATATAAAGACGGTGTTGTGGCAGATATCAGAAAGCTCTTTCTTGATGCATTCAGTCTGGCGGCTGAAACCGGACTTGCCAAAGAACAGCTTTGCTTTGACGTGGGTCTCGGATTCAGCAAGAGCTATGAGGATAACCTTGAAATTCTGCGTAATCTTGAGTGGCTGAAATTCAAAGGTGTTCCGCTTCTTGTTGCGGCATCAAGAAAAAGATTTATAGGCACCGCAAGCGGAGAAGAAAACAGCGTTTTGCGTGACCCGGGAACAATAGCTGCCCACACGGCGGCAATTGCGGCAGGTGCGGATATCATCAGAGTGCACGACGTTGCGGGTGCCGTTCAGGCGGCAAGAGTTGCAGACGTTCTTTTCAGAAAACAGGGAGAATAAATGGATAAAATATTAATCAGAAATCTTAAAGTTTTTGCTTACCACGGCGTTATGGAAGAAGAAAAGGCAAACGGTCAGTATTTTATTTTTAATATTGATGCGCTTGTTGACATTTCAAAACCGTGCGAGAGCGATAACGTTGAAGATACGGTGAATTACGCGCTTATGGTTGAATGCATAACCGAAGCGTTTACCGCTCAGAAAGATGACCTTATTGAAAGAGCGGCTCAACGGGTTGCAAAGGCACTTTTTGAATCGTTTGAAAAAGTCAGCGAGCTCAAAATTCTGCTCAAAAAACCCGATGCACCCATAGACGCCGATTTTGATTGGGTGGGTGTTGAAATTAACAGAAAACGGGAGGATTTTTGCAATGAGTGAAGCAGTTATTGCGCTTGGCACTAACCTTGGCAACAAAATTGAAAACATAAATGCCGCAGTCAGAGCAATTGCCCGTTTGTCAGAGGTTAAAATCACCAAAGCTTCATCGGTTTATGAAACAGAGCCGATTGGCTGTGATGATGACAGCGATAAATATTACAATGCGGCAATTCTGGTTGAAACCAACGCTTCGCCCGCGCTTCTTCTTGGCGAATGCCTCGGCATTGAAGCGGCAATGGGCAGGCACCGCACAAAACGAAACGAACCCAGAATAATTGACCTTGACCTGATTCTTTATGAAGGCTTCAGGAGTGAGAGCTATGAGCTTACGGTGCCTCACCCCAGAATTCTGGAGCGTGCGTTTGTTATGGCGCCGCTTCTTGACCTCTACCCCACGGGCAGGGCACCGGGTCTGTTTTTTGGCCCCCATCTCAGAGAATTAGGTATGAACGGGGTTCACAAAACAGAAAAAGAAATAATAATCCCGATTTATTGAGAGGTATGGTTTATGTCATCATCAATTTGTGATAATTGCGCATATTACGATTATAACGAAGAATATGAGTGCTATGAGTGCGGCGTAAATCTTGATGAGGATGAGCTTTACAGATTTATGCAGGGCGGCTCTTTTGAGTGCCCGTACTTTACGCCTTATGATGAATATAAAGTGGTCAGAAAGCAAAACTGATTTTTTACGGAGGTTAAAACTCTATGAGCAACCAAAAAAACACAAACAGCAAAGCAAAAACAAATGCTAACCGGAACAAACCCAAAACAGCAGATTATGCCAACAGAAAAAAACAGGCAAAAAAGCAGGAGCAAAAAAAGATAATAATAATTGCGGCAGCCGTTGCGGCGGTTATTGCAGTTGTTCTTCTCGGCATTTTTGTTATAAAGCCTGCAATTGAGAAAAAAGACCCCGACGTTCAGACAGGCAGATATACCGATGCAACCGTAGCGGCAAAGCCTGCCGTTACCCATTCGTTTGAAACGGTAACGCCCCCTGAAGACAGCGATTATGAATACGTTGATTACAGAGGTCTTAAAATGCCTGCAGAGGTTGCGGCGATTCTTAATCAGGCAGAAATCGATAACGCCGAAGCCTGCAAAAAATACGGTGTTGCCATGAGATTGGGCGAACATCAGATTTCGCGCCCGAGATTTGAAATGTATTATAACTACGTTTGCGCAGAAAAAACAACAGAAAGCCTTGCTATGGCTGCAAACAACCAGATGAACACCACGGGTTTCAACTATAATCTTGCTCCGTCTGCACAGAAATACCCCGGCAGTCAGGATATGAATTACACTTGGGCAGATAAATTCACGGACGATGCGATTGTGGATATGCAGTTCTATTTTGCTGCTTTTGAGTATGCCGTTGAAGCAAAGATTCAGCTTTCTGACGGCGTGTTTCAGCGTATGATTTATGAATATGAAAGAGCAATTGAAACCGCAGAAAACAAAGGTCTCAGCCTTGACGCTTATCTTAATTCAACCGTTGCTGAAAATATCACTTATGAGATGTATGCCGCTCATTGCATTATGAAATATTATGCCGCAGAGTATCAGGAGAGCGAGCTTGAAAAATACAGCAATGCAGTTACTCAGGCGGAACTTGATAAATATTATAAAGATAACAAAAACACTCTTCAGGTTGCAAACGTAAGAATATATCCCATTGAAAAAGAATACACCGAAGCAGACCTTAAAACAGTTGTTGACGAAAAATCCTATCTTGCATTTGCACAGAAGCATACGCCTTACACCGTTTATGATGCCGAAACGGAAACCGAATATTATTGGGTTGACTATAACACCGTCGGCGGCACTTTCGGTGAGGACGTTGCAAAGTGGATTTTTGAGGGTAACGTAAAAGCAGGCGACGTCGGTTTTGCAAAAGGCGCCCTTTATGAGTGCCTTGTCTACGTTATTAAAGCCCCGTTTGAAATTGCAACCCACCAGGCGGTTGTTTGTGAATTCCCCAACACCGCAGTTTCAGACGAAACAATGATTGAAGAAAACAAACGCTCTGCCGATGCTGCACAGGAAGCTTTTATCGAATACGGCTCAAACAGAGCAGCGGCTCTGAAGCTGGTAGATGAAATGTTTGGCTTTAATATGCCTGTTTCAGTCAGAGATTACGGCATTGACGTTGATAAATGGGTGTTTGACCCTGCAAGAAAAGAGGGCGACAGTGTCCGAATCGATAATGCTGACGGCTCATATTTCATCGTTTATCTTAACGCTAACCCCACAGACTATGACTGGATTGATGTTGCAAGAGGCTCTATGGGCGGCGAAAAATACGATGTTGATTTTGAAGCAAGAGTCAACAAGGATTTTGTTGCACAAAATAAAAACGGTGGCTGTATCGTTGCCGCACAGGAGCACTCATATTCAATCCTCAGCCCTTATATTGAAGACAGAAAGAGTATGCTCGGTATTTCATAAACTGCCAAGCGGTCTGATGACTGCGGCACATTCAGTTTTATTTTCAGGGAGTTGAAACAATGAAAATTTACGGCAACGTTGCTGAGCTTGTGGGCGGCACACCGCTTGTTGATTTTGCAAGATTTTCGCAGGGATTAAAGGCGCAGATAGTTGCAAAGCTTGAATATTTAAACCCTGCAGGCAGCGCAAAAGACAGGGTGGGCAAAGAGATGCTTGAAGCGGCACTTGCAGACGGCAGAATAACAACCGATTCCGTTATTATCGAGCCCACAAGCGGTAACACGGGTATTGGCATTGCATCGTTTGCGGCGCAAAAGGGAATGCGCGTTATTATCACTATGCCTGAAACAATGAGCGTTGAGCGCAGAAAGCTGCTTGCCGCTTACGGCGCGGAGCTTGTGCTCACAGACGGCGCAAAGGGTATGGCAGGCTCAATAGAAAAAGCAAACGAGATTGCCGCAGAAACTGCAGGCAGTTTTATACCAGCTCAGTTTGATAACCCTGATAATTCTGCCGCTCATTATAAAACAACAGGCCCTGAAATCTGGGCGGATACCGACGGCAAGGTTGATATTTTTGTTGCAGGTGTCGGCACGGGCGGCACAATAACGGGCACGGGCAGATATCTTAAAGAGAAAAATCCTGATATAAAAATTATTGCCGTTGAGCCTGCGGATTCGCCGTTTCTTTCTGAAGGCAGAGCAGGCGCACACGGTCTGATGGGTATAGGCGCAGGCTTTGTGCCGAAAATTCTTGACACGGAAATTTATGATGAAATTATAACCGTTACAACGGAAGAGGCATATGCCGCTTCAAAGAAAACGGTCAGAACAGAAGGCGTTCTTGTTGGCATAAGCTCAGGTGCGGCGCTTCACGCGGCGGCTGTTGTTGCCTCAAGAGAGGAAAACGCAGGCAAAAGAATAGTTGTTCTTCTGCCCGACGGCGGTGAGAGATATCTCTCAACCCCGATGTTTGAATAAACGGGCAAAGGCAGCTTTGCCCTGAAAGTTTTACTATTCATTTATTGAGAGGTGCATTATGTCACAGACCTCAAACTTAAAAACCAACCCTGATGCCTGTCCGCTTGCAAAAAAATGCGGCGGCTGTCAGCTTCAGAATATGACCTATGACCGTCAGCTTAAATGGAAGCAGGCAAGATGCGAAATTTTGCTCAAAAAGTTTGGCAAGGTTTCAAAAATTATGGGTATGGAAGAGCCTTACCATTACCGTAACAAGGTGCAGGCGGCTTTTGGCAGAACAAAAAGCGGCAAAATCATTTCGGGCGTTTACCAATCGGGCAGCCACAGAATAGTTTCTGTTGACAGCTGTATGACCGAAGATGAAATTGCAGATAAAATCATTGTTGATATCCGCAATATGGTGCCCAAGTTCAAAATCTGGACCTATGATGAGGATAAGGGTACGGGGTTTTTGCGCCACGTGCTCGTTAAAAGAGGCTTCACAAGCGGCGAGGTTATGGTTGTGATTGTCGGCGCAAGCGGATATTTCCCGATGAAGAAAAAATTCACGGCGGAGCTGCTTAAAATGCACCCCGAAATAACCACCGTTGTGCTTAACATAAACCCCAAAAACACAAATCTTGTTCTCGGTGACAAGGAAGAAATCCTTCACGGTAACGGATATATTGAAGACACGCTTTGCGGCTGTGTTTTCAGAATTTCGCCCAAATCGTT
>JAZNDY010000097.1:0-8661 GCA_045588295.1 Acutalibacteraceae bacterium | reverse complement strand
TAACGACTCAGATATTCCTCATTAAGATTCTACCGTCGCGACTGCGCTCGCTTGCACTTTGAATCCAAACAAAAGTAAAAACCATCACAGCTGACGCTGCAATGGCTTTTGGTGGACCCGGTGGGATTTGACTCGCGCGACTGCGGTCGCTTGGTCGCTCGCGGTCACAACAGTCCACCGGACTGTTGCTCTGTACCGCTCGTCCTTCGAATCCCTCTTAACATTCTGCAAACAAAAAAAGAACAGACACCGCAAGGGTATCTGTTCCTTTTTCTTGGCGGAGAGCAAGGGATTCGAACCCTCGAACAGGTTATAGCCCGTTACACGATTTCCAATCGTGCTCCTTCGACCAGCTCGGACAACTCTCCGTATCTGCAAATCAAATGCTTGTATATTATATATGAGTGATTTAAAAAAATCAAGTCTTTTTTAAAATTTAATAAATATTTTTGTTTATAGATTTCAAACAAACTGTATTCTTGACAAAAGCAACTTCAAGTGATAATATCAACCATATAAACGCACCTGTGGCGGAATTGGCAGACGCGCCGGATTTAGGATCCGGTATCTCCGATGTGCAGGTTCAAGCCCTGTCAGGTGCACCAGAGCAACACCTTGTTTACGGTTTCGCAAGCAAGGTGTGATTTTTTTGTCAAACATATTATTACATCACAAAGCCCTGCTCTTATTATGCAAATAAGAACAGGGTTTTATTGATTTATTTATTCTGCTCACCATTATCTTCGTCAGTAACATCTTTGTTATTAGCATTATTCGGCTGGGTTTCGGTTTTTTTGCGGTTTAATCCTGCCCAAACAGCAAAAACGCCCAATATGACACCCGCCACAACGCAAACAGCACGGAATATTTTGACACCTTCGTTAAATCTTTCGGCGTTTGCATTTTCTGCAATAACATTCTGATAAACAACGTTTTCGGGGTTAACGTTGCACACAGTTTCAACTGATGAATACGAATCTGCAGAAACATAAACTTCAGAAACAACAACCTCTTTTTCAAAATAATAAACAACTGTATTGTTTGCCGTGTTTTTAGCGGTTGAACGTTTGGTTGTTTTTATTGTTTCAGATTGCGTTAAAGCATTTACAACTTTAGTTGTTATCGGTTTTGTAGCCTTAGGCTTTGTTGTTTTATGAACAGTAGTGCGTTCTTTTGATGTTTTTTCAGGCTTCGGTGCAACAACCGTTGTTTTAGCTTTAGTTGTTACTGCATACTTATTGTTAATCACAAAAGGATAATGATAAGAATGAGTCCCCTGCCCATCAATAAAACATATTTTAGCTGAAATTTTATCCGACAACCCGTGTTTGAATCCTATTTTCATTTCGCAATAAAAACCGTCGTTATCAACAACGCTGACAGCGGATGAAATAAGATAAGCGTTATTATCAGGATTGGTGACGTTTCCGTTAACATCAACCGTAAACACAACCCCATTCAGCGTTATTATTATGCCTGAACGGTCATAATTCTCACTTGAAGAATCGCTGAAATAAATCATCAGATATACGTCAAAACCGTTTTTATCAACAATATACGATACAGAGCCGAAATTCACTTTGTTGCTGTCTTTTTCTTTAAGCAAAACAACGTTATCGGCATCTGCCCATTCATAATCAAGGTTTGAGGCATCGATTTTAAGGCCATAAGCTGTACAGGCAGGCATAGCTACAGCAAATATCAACACCAGAATCAGAATAAATTTAAATTTCATAAACCGAGACTTTCATATAGATTTTTTAATTAAAACGGATTAAAGAATCTTTCGAAAACGTTGTAGCCAAGTGCGTAATATTTAAATATCCAAATTAAAGGATTAAATCTGAAAGCGACCCAGTCAACAACGGTAACAAGCTTGCGAAGAAACCAAGGAAGATCAATGACAGTTTCTGTTACTTCAACGCTGTCAAATTCTTCACCCTCAACGTTAAGAACAAACGGCTGTGAATAGCAGATACCGTTTTCACCGGTAATGTAAAATCTGACATAAAGATAAGGTTCGCTGAGCAAATCTGATGAATGAAGATTAAGAGTAGCTTTTCCGCCGTTAATATTGCTTTCGCGAAGAATAACGTTGCCATTTGAAACCCAAGTTATTTCATTAAAATTTGTTCCTTCGATTGTGATTGTGTCATTTTCTTCATCAACAGTTACGCGCGTTACCATAGGTGTATTATCAAGCAAATATGCCTTTGAATCCTCAACGTCTTTTTCAACGAAGTCTGGCATCTCTTTCATGCCGTTGAGTTCAACACCGTTTGAATAATGTGAGACAGAGAAAAGCTCGCCGTTAACCATACTGTTCTTGAACGCTTCATTGCTAAGTTCGGGCATATAATGCATAGTGTAAGCGTAATTGATTGAATCAGCACTGTGAGAATCAGCAAAAGTAAAGCACCAGGGAACAACACCGTTCGGAATTGTTTTTTGCAGAACCTGGTCATAAAGAATTCTGTCGCAACGTGTGTGAGCATCAGTTGCGCTGTTGATACCCATACCTACGCTTGAACCCGGATTATCCATAAACACACGCGCAAATTTTGTTGCATAATAATCATCAACAGGCATTCCGACCCAATTTTCAGAATCTTTATCAATATAAACATATTCGCCGACGTGAGAAAGCATAGAAATGCCGCCCGCTTCCCTGACGCCCTTTGAAGGTGTTTCATAGTCACCGTAAACACCTGCGTTACCCTGACCGTATTCAGCAAAATATCCGGTAAGATGGCAATCAGCAAAAGGAGTTGCCATATTCAGTTCGTTACCAAGAGGGATATCAAGCATACCGTTAGCGTGTGTTCTGGTTTCAGATTCATGTGAACCGTCAAGATATGAGATATATTCCTCATCAGTGAGCGGAATAATGGGGGCATTGTTATTTGTGCGCTCCTTTTTGATTATACGCATAAGAGGAACAATATCGGGTGCAACGTTCCAACCGCGGTTAAGAGTGCCGTGGTCTGTCAGAGCAACAATATCATAGTTCAAGTCATAATGTCTCTTAACAAACTCTTCAACAGGCAAAAAACCGTCACTGGCGTTTGTGTGGCAATGAAGCTGAGTTTTATAAGCCTTCCACTCATCCCACTTGATATTTTTATAAGGATTATCGATTACATATTCTTTTGTTTTTTCAACGCTGTCAGCAGTTGCATAAGAGGCGGCAAAAGATGCCGTAAACAACATAAGCAGAGCCATAATGACTGATAACGCTTTTTTCAACATAATATAACACCTTCCTTTTAAATTATTATACACAAATCGTTTTAAATAGTCAATAAATATGCAAAAATATAAAAGTCTGCAAAAGCAAAAGCTGATGCAGACTTTAAAAACTAAATATTTACTTGTTTATTTGGGAACATATCCGAATACAGATGAGCCGTCATCATATATCAACTCAGCGTAATATCCGTCATAGCAGGTCAGATAAACCAACCTTAAATCTTTTTCAACCTGCTCCATCTTATCATGAGTAACGGTTATATAGCCGTCAGGCATAACAGGTTTGTCAACATTGTTATAATCACTGTTGGATTGTTCAAAGCTGCCGGAAAACCACATTCCGCTGAACAGCATTGTTGAACCTTTATAATACAACCATCTGTAATTGATATCATACGGCTGATATTCCCAAAGCTTTATTTGAACGGGAGTTTTCTCGTTACCAAACAAGCTGATATATCCGCTTGATTCAAGAAGAGAAACAACGTTTGTCATATTTCTGTAAACAGGAACAGTTCTGGTATATTCCGATTGCATTGAATAAAAAGATGCATAGGAATTGATGTCCATTCCATCAGTTATTGCAATAGATCTACCGTCAGGAAAATCAACAATAGTTTCTCCGTTATAGCCTGTATGAGAATCCGCATAAGGCCCGCCAATCAAATTATGCGTTTGGTTAAATAAAACATAACCGATAAGCTCAGAATCATTTCTGAAATCGAGTGAAAACGTTCCGTTTTCAATATCTTTGCACAATGCATCTGCAAAAAGCTGATTAAAATTCCCTTGACCTTTATATTCAGGCATTTCAGTTACCTTTGAAAGATTAGGAGAAGCAAAAGCTATTTCTGTATCATTATAATTGATATAGTAAAAATAATTTGCTTCTTCTTCAGGTTCACCGTTAATAATGCAATCCGTTGCAAGTTTCTTGTAACGTTCAGATTTTGTGAACTCAGCAAGCTGTGCAAGAATATCGTTTGTTGCGCAATAAAACGAGCGTGTAAACCGCGAGCCATCCTCAAGCTCATATATAACCGAAATACTTACAGGAACAAGTCTTTTACTGTGAGATGCAAAAAAGCTTTTGTTATCTATACTGATTTTATTGCAATCAATCAGTTTTTTATGAATCCCCACTGCCCTTTCAATATCTGTTTTTGATGTAAAGCCTGAAACAGCCGTATGGTCGTCAAATTCATTTGCAAGTATTGCGGCAGGATATAAAACAGGGTCATTATTGAATGAAGAATAATAAAGCTTATCACTTCCGATTCCGCTTGCCTTCAGAAAAGCATCACCCGTTTCGGTTTCTATTGAAACGCTTTTGATTTTTTCAATGTCAGGAAGCTTGTTTTTATAGAAAAATCCCAAAACAACCGTCAAAAGAATAACTGCAAAATAAGCCCCAACCATCACAGGTAAACGCCAAATTTTTCTTTTAACCTTTTTAAAGCTACGATAGCTGATAAAATTAACAACCAGATATACAACTATAAACACCAGAACAGCAATCAATAAAAGTGTAACTTTTGAAATTGACGTAAGCACGCTGTCAACCACAAAAGTGGAAATAAATGCTGAAACAATAAAAATTGCGGTACAGGTTACAAATGAATTTGACCCCATAAAGCCTGCAATTTCAGCTTTTCTTCTTTTATATGCAACACAAGCAAAAACTGAAACAGCAACAACCATAAAAAACCAGAAAAGCGAATGACTGAATTCATATGCTTGTGCATACTGAACGTAATTCATACTTTTAAGATTTGGGGAAAACGGAAACATAATTAAAGGTTCACTTATGCTAATGATATCGCTGAAATAAGTGCCTTCGCCGATTATATAAAAGGAATGTGCCAATGTAGCCCAAGGAACTTTAAAATACGGAGAACCGACAAGATAATTTGAGGCAAGAGAATCAGCAAAAGTATAAAGCATAACAGGAGAAGCAAGACTGATTACCGAATAAACTATTGCCTCAAAACTCGTGCCCACAAGAGCAAACAGAAGCGAAGTAACAGCAAAAATATTAAGAACAAACAAAATGTAGTTAATCAGAACGTATGCAAAGGGAATCCACATTTTTGCGCTCGAGCCAAGAATTATAATATTGAGCAAAGCAGATACACAAAGAGGAATTGAAACTGCAAGAACCAGCATTACGCAGCCTGCCGCATATTTTGAAAGAAACATTGAAGTTCTGGAAACGCCGAGACTGAAATAAACGTTAACAGAGCTCTTATTCATCACATATCTGAATATAATAAATGCTAATGCCGCAGGAAAAACATACATCGAAAAACTGAATAAAAGAGTAATTATGTCATCAGAACCATTAAAGAAAATAAAATCAATTTTTTCAAGACCAAAAAGTTCAACAGATGACGCACTGTCTTTTGCAAGCTTCAAAACGGGGGTAATATGAGTAATCAAAGCAATAACAAAAAACACAATCGGCAACCAACAGGTTTTTTTGATTGTTCGCAAAAATGTAAACATAAAAGTATTAACCGAAGATTTCTTTGAAGTCATAATCAGAACCCTCCATTTCTTCAAGGAATATCTCTTCAAGTGTCAGCGGAAACCGTTCAATCAAAACAGGACTCAAACTGTTCAATTGCATTTCAACATCATCAGCATCACCTTTGATTGATACCGTGATGATTCTGCTGTCAATGTTGATTGAAGTACAGTTGAATTTTGCAAAATCTTCTTTAGTTTTTTCTTCATTAAAAACAAGTCTAAATTTACATCTGCTGTCACTTAAATCGTCAACACAACAATCAAGAACAATCTTTTTGCCGTTAATCAGCGCGATATGATCACAAATATCAACCAATTCATGAAGATTATGTGATGAAATAATAACACTGCAGTTTTTATCAGCCACATACTCAATCAGCATTTTATTCATAATGTTTCTTTTTGCCGGATCAAGACCGTCAAAGCTTTCATCAAGCAAAAGGATTTCAGGGTTGGTAGACATACCGAGAATCATTTCAGCCTGTCTCTGCATACCCTTGGAAAAAGAATGTAACTTAGCCTTTTTGTCCAAGCCGAAAACATTGCAAAGCTTATCCAAAGTTTCAAAGCTGAACCCCGGATAATATCCGCTGTAAAATTTAGCCATACTCATAATTGTTGAATTCGGTTCAAAATAAATCTGGTCGGGAACATAAAACATCTTTTGCCTTTGAACCGTTGAGTCAAAAACGTTTGTACCGTTAATCAAAACTTCACCTTTATCAGCTTTATAAACACCGCTGATAGTCTTTAACAGCGTGGTTTTACCGGCTCCGTTAAATCCGACAAGACCGTAAACAGAGGTGTTATCAACCTTTAAGGTTAAATCCTCAATTGCAATAAAATCACCGAATTTTTTGGTTACTGAATTAACTTCAATCATAAATATCAACTCCTGAAAACAGAATCAACAAGGTCAGACACATCTTCTTGGGAAACACCTAAAGAACGGACAACCTCCAGTGAATGTTTCAAATCATTAATAGCCTTATTCAGAAGAGCCGTATCATTCTGAGCATTTTCGCTGACAAAGCTGCCTGTGCCCGGTACGGTATAAATTGCACCGGAAGCTTCAAGCTCCGCAAAAGCTTTTTTAACTGTATTAACGTTAATGGCAGTGTCGGCTGATATCTGTCTGATTGACGGCAACTTTGAGTGAGGCGGAAAAACTCCCACCCTGATCAGCGTAATAATTTGATTTTTGATTTGTTCATAAACAGGCACCTTGCTCCGTTTATCAATTACAATCATTTTAACACCTCCTCAACAGGTGTGCTATCTGTGATATCACACCTATATTATAGCACTACATTTTGTTTTGTCAATAGCACTTCGAAAATTTTTTGAAACACAAAATTTAGTGTATCATTAAGTATAATTTTGTAAAATAATATTGTATTTTGTGTTTTGCTGTGATATATTATATTTAGTATATTATGGAGGAATTAATATGGACACAAAAGATTTATTTGAACGCAGAACCGACGGTTTTGATTGTGACCAGGTTGAACAGTACATAACTATTCTTAAAGCTCAATATAAAAAGGTTTTTGATTATGCCAAGGCTACAGAGGCAAACAACGAAAAACTAAAAAAAATCTGCAAAGTCCTCTCAGAAGAAAATAAGGCTTTAAAAGCGTCCAAAGCTGCCTCCCCTGTTGAAAAAACAATAAACGACAGCGGTATCGATAAAATAATCAGACTCAGCAAAGAAATTGCCTGCGAAGCTGAAGCAATTAACACAAACAAAGCATAATCATCTGAAAGGCGCATTAATATGAATGAATTCAGAATATTAAGCATAGATGAGCTTGATGAAGAATTTGTCACCAAGCTCAGGGTGCCATCCGAAGCATCTGAAGCTAAAACGCTTATTCCGGAATTTGTAAAAACAGAAAACGAAGTTTCAGGCAATGAAGACTCAACTTATGCTGAGCCAATCATCAATCAAACAGCAAACATAATTAACGAATATCTCTCTTCTGACCCCAAACCGGTAACTCACCCCACGCAGATTAAAGATGAAAACGGCATGAGACCAATTATTCCCCTTGGTCAGGGAAAACCGTTTTATTCACCTGACGGCAATATTTCTGAACCGAAAGCTTTGCGTGAAGAGGATTTTGAAATAAACGATAAACCGCAAAAGCAAAAGGGTTACAAAGGTCTTATCTTTGCAAGAATCTTTTGCATAATTATGCTTGTGTCAACTTTGCTGACATTTATCAGCGGATGTTTTGTTTCTGTTTTTCTTAATAACAGCATCATAGATTTAAAAGGTATCAGCTTCAACACTCTTGCCGTTGACGTTACACTCACGGAAGAAAAGTTAAACGCAGGTGACCTTATAATATCCAAGCGATATGATTACGAAAGCTATTGCGAAAACCTCAACAGACCGTTAGCCGTGCCTGTTGAGGGTGCAGAAAATTCAGGCTGCATAATAGAATATATCGAAAACGTCAGCGAAGGTGATGACGGCTCTGCCGAAATCACAACGTATGACCCTGTAACCGGTAAACCGTTAAAAAAAATATATAACAGTGAGCATACATACGGCGTTGTACTGTACTACGTTCCTTTGGTCGGTAGTATTCTTAATTTTGCGTTGAACAGTCCCATTCTGATTTGTGTTCTTTTTGTTCTTATGATAGCTTTCTGGTGTCTGTTGATGATTCTGGTAGAAAAAACAATCAAAAAAAGAAAAAGCAATATTTAAAATCAAATAGGCTTGCACTAACCGTGCAAGCCTGTAATTTTTTTAATCAAATATCAATCGAAACAATGCTTTCGTCCTGCTCAATCATAAGCATAATCTCATCCATTGAAAGCATTCTTGATTTTTTAACTGTTATATCAAGAGTAAGTGTTGAATCCTTGTTT
>JAZNDY010000096.1:0-2712 GCA_045588295.1 Acutalibacteraceae bacterium | reverse complement strand
GATAACGCAGATTATTGCCGAAGCAGGAATGACCATCCAGATTTTGATTGTATCGTTACCGAAAAACGCAAAATCACAAATAACAAAAGTAATAACCGAAACAAGAACATTGCCCAAAACGCCGCCTATTGCGCCTTCAACCGACTTTTTGGGGCTGATTTTTGGCGCAAGCTTATGTTTGCCGAACTTGCTGCCCACAAAATAAGCGAAAGTATCCGATATCCAAGCGGCATACATGGAGCAAAGCAGGATAAATACCATTTGCGAACGCTGAAAAAGCTCAGGGTAAGAGGAGCAGAGCTCATCAACCTTATAAATCGTCATAATAGATGACGGGATTGCAATTGAACCGAAGAGCGCAAGCGTAACGTGCTCAAAACGTGTTTTATCATACCACTTGAGCATTACCAACAGCATAATGATTACAAGAATCGTAATCAGATTACCTGTTGAAAGCGGTATGAATTTTCCGATATCAAACGCAATATGAAACGGCACATATGCCGCAACCGCGCAGGAAAGACCTGTGAGCACCTTGTTTTTACACTTTGAAACACGCAAAATCTCATAAGCAGCTATTGCTGAAAAAATTGCCGCAATTATGCTGATATATTTGATATGCCCCAGACCGATGAGAACAAGCAAAGAGATGGCAAACAACGCTGCCAGCACACCTGTTATTATTCTTTTTTTCATAAATTCACACTCAGTTCTGTTTATTTGCAAATCACACGCCGCCAAAACGTCTGTTGCGTTTGCAGTAATCTATAATTGCCTTATCCAGGTCATCTTCTGTGAAATCAGGCCAGAGAATATCTGAAAACCAGAATTCGGAATATGCAGCCTGCCAGATAAGGAAGTTTGAAAGACGATATTCGCCGCTGGGTCTGATAATCAGGTCAGGGTCGGGCAGACCCGCGGTGAAAAGATTATCCTCTATATTTTTCAAATCAATGTCTTTTGCTTTAAGCTCGCCTGCTTCAACCTGCGCGGCGATTTTTTTGACGGAATGCAGAATTTCATTTCTGCCGCCGTAATTGATTGCAATGTTAACGATTGTTTTTTTATCAAGCGAACCCTTTTCAAGGGTGTTTATGAGTTCAATAATATCCTCGGGCAAACCTTCACGCTCGCCCACGTAACGGATACGCAGACCTTTTTGTTCGTTTTCTTCTTCCCTGTCCTGAGCTTCGCCGAGAAACTCTCTGAACAGGTTCATTATTGCTTCAACCTCTTTGGGCGGTCTTTTCCAGTTTTCGGTTGAGAATGCATAGAAAGTCATACACTCAATGCCAAGCTCTGCGCCGTAATCGCAGATGCGGCGGAAAACGTTTGCTCCTGCCTTATGGCCCTCGCTTCTTTCAAGACCTCTCTGCTTTGCCCACCTGCCGTTACCGTCCATAATGATGCCTATATGGCGGGGCAGAATAAGCTGCTGACGCATTTCGTTTGTCATTTTGTGCACCTCGTTTTTTATTGTTTAATTGCTGACAGCAGCAGAGGCAAAACGCCCCTGCTGCAATAATCCGCAATCAGATTTCCATAATATCCTTTTCTTTTGCTTCAGCTGCCTTTTCAACGTCCTTGACGTATTTATCGGTGAAATCCTGCAGCTTCTTTTCTGCAACCTTAAGGTCATCTTCTGTGATTTCTGATGCCTTTTCCATCTTCTTTACCTTATCAATGCTGTCACGTCTGATTGAACGGATAGCAATTTTTGAATCTTCAGCCATCTTCTTAACGTCCTTGCAAAGGTCGCGGCGGCGTTCCTCAGTAAGCTGAGGGAACACAAGGCGGATAATTCTGCCGTCGTTCTGGGGATTGATGCCGATATCGGAAGCCATAATCGCCTTCTCGATAGCGTGAAGAGTTGAAGTATCCCAAGGCTGGATTGTGAGGATTCTTGCTTCGGCAACCGAAACAGCAGCCATCTGGTTGATGGGTGTGGGTGTGCCGTAATAGTCTACCTTGATTTTATCAAGAACGGAAGCATTTGCTCTGCCTGCTCTGATAGCCGCATATTCTGCATTGAGAACACTCACGGTCTTTTTCATTTTTTCTTCTGTTGTGGTGAATACGGTTTGCATAGGTTTAGCCCTCCTTAACTATTGTGCCGATGTTTTCGCCGAGAATTGCCCTGACGATGTTTTCAGGGTCTTCAAGGTTAAACACGAGAATGGATATATTATTGTCACGGCAAAGTGAAGCTGCCGTTGAGTCCATAACTTTAAGGTTCTTTTCAAGAACTTCTGTGTGGGTAACAACGTCATATTTAACGGCATCGTCAAACTTATTGGGGTCTTTATCATAAACACCGTCAACGTTTGTTGCTTTGAAGATGATTTCTGCGTTGATTTCGGCTGCTCTGAGTGCTGCACAGGTATCGGTTGAGAAGAAGGGGTTGCCTGTACCGCCGCCGAAGATAACAACTCTGCCTTTTTCAAGGTGACGCACCGCGTTGTTGCGAACAAAGGTTTCTGCAACCTTGGGCATTTCAATTGCGCTCTGAACAACAACGTCAACGCCGAGCTGCTCAAGCACTTCTGCAAGAGCAAGTGAATTCATAACCGTTGCAAGCATACCGATGCTGTCTGCTCTGGTTCTTTCCATTGTGCCGCCCGTGCGACCGCGCCAGAAGTTTCCGCCGCCAACAACAAGACCGACTTCAACACCGAGATCCGTTACCTTTTTAACAGAGGTGCAGATTGTGTT
>JAZNDY010000095.1:0-10905 GCA_045588295.1 Acutalibacteraceae bacterium | reverse complement strand
CTGAGCCTTTTTGGTATCAAAGCACTTGTTTGTGCCAAAAATCTGTATATTCATAATAATACCTCCGTAACGGTGTAACAATATGGTAATAAATATTCCTTGCCAAGTCAATAGTGTTATTGAAATTCTGCATTCGCACGGACACGATTCTTTCGTTGTCGGTGGTGCTTGCAGGGATATGCTTATGGGCAAAGCAGCACACGATTGGGACGTTGCAACAAGTGCATTGCCGCAAGAAACCGCAAAAGCCTTCAGCTCTTTCAGGGTGATTGAAACAGGCATAAAGCACGGCACAGTAACCGTAATTGTTGACGGTGTTCCCGTTGAAATAACAACCTTCCGCATCGAAACAGGTTATTCCGATAACCGCCACCCTGACAGGGTGGAGTTCACAAGCAAAATAGAAGAAGACCTTTCTCGGCGTGATTTCACGGTTAACGCCATAGCATATTCACCCGTTAATGGTTTTATTGACCCTTACGGCGGCAGAGAGGACATTGAAAAAAAGCTTATCCGCTGTGTAGGCAACCCCGACACACGCTTTGGAGAAGATGCTCTTCGCATTCTGCGCGCACTCCGCTTTTCTTCTGTTCTGGGGTTTGAAATTGATAAAGAAACAGAAAAATCAATTCACAAAAACAAACATCTGCTGGCAAACATTTCAGCAGAAAGAATTTTCAGCGAGCTTTCAAAAATGCTCTGCGGCAAAGATATAAAACGGATACTGACAGACTACAGCGACGTTATTTTCTTTATTCTGCCCGAGCTTGAGGCAACGCACGGATGCGAGCAAAACCACGAACGGCATATTTACGACGTATGGGGGCACACGGTTGCGGCAGTTGACGCCGTTAACCCCGAGCCGCATCTGCGGTTTACAATGCTGATGCACGACAGCGGAAAACCGCACGTTAAAACCACAGATGAAAACGGCATTGACCATTTTTATAAACACGCAAAAAAGAGCCGCGCAATTGCAGACAGTGTTCTGCAGAGACTCAAAGTATCAAACGCATTCAGGCAAGAGGTCTGCAACCTGACTGAATTTCATGATTTTCTGCCTGATAAAATAAGCAAAAAAACTTACAAAAAATATATCGCCAAGCTCGGTGTTAAAACCGTTACCGATCTGTTTGAAATCAGAAAGGCTGATATCTCGGCGCAAAACCCCGTTTTTATTGAAGAAGGCATCAAAGCAAATAAAACAGGGCTTGAAATCCTTAATGAAATCACAAGCGAAAACACTTGTTTCAGAATAACAGACCTTGAGATTAACGGCAATGACCTTGCCAAAGCAGGTGTTCCGCCCTCACCTTTTATGGGCAAAATTCTTGAAACACTGCTTGACGAAGTTATGGATGAAAAAATAAAAAACCAAAAAGATACCTTGCTTGCAAGGGCTATACAGATAAACAAAGACGTTCAGGGCAATTGAAAGGAGAAGCTATGGAAGTTGTAAAGATAGAAAATGCACAGGAATTTGACGCATTTGTGCGTTCACACCCCAAGGGACATATGATGCAGACATCTGCGTGGGGAAAGGTAAAAAAAGAATGGGAATGGGTAGGCTTTATCAAAAGAGACGATGCAGGCAACATTCTCGGCGTGTGCGGTGTTTTGCTGCGCAGCATTCCTATGATGCCTTATAAAATGATGTACGCTCCCAGAGGTCCCGTATGCGACCTTGCAGACAAAGAAACAGTCAAAGAGCTTCTGCTTGCCGCAAAGGAATACGGCGTTAAAAACAAAGCAGTTACGCTTAAGATTGATACAGACACACTCGCATCAAATGAAGAATACGTCAATCTGCTTAAAGATATAGGATTCACTTTCAAAGACCACAACGCAGGTTTTGACACGGTTCAGGCAAGATATATCCTGCGTCTTAACGTTAAAGATAAAAACGAAGAAGAAGTTATGGCATCATTCCACCCCAAAACACGCTATAACACACGCCTTGCCGCAAGAAAAGGCGTTACAGTTGAAATAAAAGGCAAGGAATCCTGTGAAGAATTCCATGACCTTATGCTTGTAACGGGCGAAAGAGATAACTTTGCAACCCGTGACACCTCTTATTTTGAGCGTATTATGGATGCGTTTGGTGACGATGCAAGAATTTACCTTGCAAAATACGAAGGCAAAACAATTGCCGGTGCGCTTGACGTGCATTGCGGTGACAAGGTGTGGTACGTTTACGGTGCAAGCTCCAACGAATACAGAAACGTTATGCCCAACTACCTTGTGCAGTGGGAAATGATTAAATGGGCAATTGAAGAAAAATGCACCTGCTATGATTTCAGAGGCGGTTACCCTGATGAAGACAATCCTCTTCACGGCATTTTTAAATTCAAAATGGGCTTTACCAATGAATATATGGAACTTATGGGTGAAGCTGACCTCATTATAAACAAGCTCGGCTTCAGCGCTGTCAACGCCGCCCAGAAAGCCGCAAAAGCAACAAGAGGAATCCGCGCAAAAATCATAAACAGAAAGTAAGAATACGTCTCAGGCAAAGATAACTTTGCCTGCTCAAATCCTCCATATTGACAAGCGCCTCTGCTTCATCCGAAGCAGAGGCACTTGTAATTTATAACATTAATTCATATTCAACGCAGCTTTGAGCGTCAGCCCAAGGATTTTTTCTTTGCATTCATCGCTGATATCAAGGCTTTTTATTCTTGCTATATCGGCTTTGATAACGTCAGCATTATTATAAGGAAAATCCAGACCGAACACACTTCTGTCCTCCCCTGTCTGATGGATAACTCTTTCAAGCTCTTCATCCGTCAGCGCCCACACACTGTCTTTGCCCTTGTGCAAGCCAATGCTTGTCCAGCCTGCATAAACGTTATTGCCGTTTCTTGAGTTGTTGCACATAACAGCAAGCGCTTCTTTGTAAAAATGATAGCCGCCTATATGCTCCATACTGAATTTAAGGTCAGGGAAATTCCACGCAACCTCATCAAACAAAATAACGCGATTATCCCTGAGTCTGTGCCAATGCATACCGGAATGGAAAGAGATAAACAAGCCTTTTTCCTGCGCCGCTTCATAAACCTCAAAAGCTTCGGGGCCGTCAATCACAAACTCCTGATAAGGCGGATGCATTTTTATGCCCTTGAATCCGAGTGCCGCAATTCTGTAAACCTGCTGCTTGAGGTTGCCTCTTTCAAAATCTATATTACCGAAACCGACAAGTCTTTTGTTATCTTTGATTTTTTCTGCAAGCCATTCGTTGGGGTCATCGGTAAAGCCCGCCTCTCTGTATCTGTCATGAAACGGCGGATAGCAAACAGCCATATCAATGCCGCATTCATTCATCAGCTCAATCAGCTTTTCAACGGTGCCTTCGGGTCTGATTTCTTCAGGAAACACGTGAGCGTGATTTGCAAATATCATTTTCATCTCCTCCTTAATTCAATTATAATCCCCGAATTTAATAATGTCAAATTTTATCTGTACTTTTACATTCGGCTATGTTATAATTAAGGTATTATATATTAAGGAGAAAAAAACATGAAAAAACTTATTTCAATTCTCTTATCCGCAACAATACTTATAACCGCAATTTCAGCCGGATTTATTGTTTTTGCGGCAGAAGAAGACCTTAAAATCGCCGTTGCATCAGACCTTCACTATAACGTCCCCCGTGAAGAGCTTGAACACGATATTGACCACGATATTTATTGGTATGCCAACAGACGCGCAGCTATGGAAGACGAAAGCGGATTTATCATTGATGAGATGCTCCGCCAGGTTGCAGAGGACGACAGCTGCGAATATCTGCTCATCTCGGGCGACCTTGTTGACAACGGCAGAATAATTGAGCAGGAACACCTTGACGTTGCCGCAAAGCTCAAAAAATTTGAAGCAGAAAGCGGCAAGCCTGTTTACGTTATTCCCGGCAACCACGATTTCGGCGCAGGCGAAAACGATTTTAAAATTGATGATTTTGTTGAAGTTTATGCAGACTTTGGCTATAACGAAGCTCTCGAAAAGGTTGAAGGCACAGGCTCTTACACAGCCAATCTCGGCAAAAAATACAGACTCATCGCATTTGACTCAAACGACCCTCATAAATCAACGGCTGACGGCGTTACCAAAGAAGAAATCAACTGGGTATGCAACCAGGCAGACAAAGCTTATGCAGACGGCAGATATCCCATCCTTATGATGCACCACAACCTGCTTGACCATATGCCCGTTCAGAGCATTTTCAGCGCAGATTTCATAATCGGCAATCATCTTTCCGTTGCAGAAAAATTTGCTAACCACGGCATCAAGCTTGTTTTTACAGGTCACGAGCATTGCAGTGACGTTTCAAGCTACACAAGTTACAAAGGCAACAAGATTTATGACTTTGCCACAACCTCACTCTCAATGTATCCCCTGCAGTACAGAATGATTGACCTCACAGAGGAAAAGATTTCTTACGAAACAAAAACAATCGATAAGATTGACACCGACGCGCTTACCGCAACGGTAAGCGGCTTCACGCAGGAACAGATTGACCTTATGAACGCAGGTCTTAACGATTACGCAAAAGGTTTCCTCAAAGCAGGCGTTCAGTACAGACTCTGGCTGGGTATGACACCCGAAAAGCTCGGTATTGACGAAGATGCTTTCTATGCAGACCTTGTTTTCACCGCAGTCAACGGTCTCACAAGCATTCTTGAAATGCCTCTCTACGGCGAAGGCAGTGTTCAGGAGCTTGCAAAGGAATATAACATCGAAATCCCTGACAGCGAATTTGAAACAGGCTGGGACCTTGCAACAGAGCTTGTTGCCGCCCACTACGCAGGTGAAGAGGCGTATGACCTCTACGGCACAGAGGTTGCAATTCTTCTGCGCACGGTTGGTCTGATTCTGTTTGATGACCTTTCAACGGTAAGCGATGAAATCTTTTTCAAAGCCGCAAACACAATCTTTGCATATTTCGGCACAGATTCAATCATCAAAGACCTCACAAAATATGCAACAAGCGTTCTCGGCCCCGTAACAGTCGGCGAATACCTTCTGCTTGCAATTGCCTCCCCCATTCTTTATGAGTTTGCTTACGACAGTGATGGCGTAAATGATAACACAGGCGAGCTTGAGGGCTACGGCACAGAGAGCGAAACTTTTGCAAACATTTCAGACAAGGTTATGAACTTCATTGAGAAGGTTATTCTTTATCTTAATATGATTCTCAACATAGCTTCAAAGATATTCAAATAATATTAAAAGCACCGCATTCACCATGAATGCGGTGCTTGATTTTTATTCAAAATTGCAAATAATCCTGTCGCAGTCCGCTGTGAGGAAGATTGATTTGAGCGGTGAATCCGTGCTCTCAACAATTTTTGACGTGATAACGTCTTCAACGTTTCTGCGGATAACATTACGCAAATCTCTTGCACCTCTTGTGCCGTCAACAGAAAGGCGTGCAATCGCTTCAACTGCAGAATCATCCCACTTAAACTTAATTCCTTTGTCGGCAATCGGGTCAACAAGCTCTTCAAGCATCAGACGGGCAATGTTTTCATAATCGGCC
Source organism: Acutalibacteraceae bacterium (assembly GCA_045588295.1). Classification (GTDB taxonomy): domain Bacteria; phylum Bacillota; class Clostridia; order Oscillospirales; family Acutalibacteraceae; genus CAG-177. The sequence continues at coordinate 5,372 of JAZNDY010000095.1, read as the reverse complement.
TGTGTAAGGTCATTAAAAACAATAACCTCATCAACTCTGCCGATGAATTCAGGGCGAAGAAATTCCGAAAGAGCCTTGAGCGCTCTCTCCTTGGATGCCTCGTTCTTTGTTTTTGCAAAGCCGAGAGCACCGCCGCCCCTGTTACTGCCTGCGTTTGAAGTCATAATTATAACTGTATTTTCAAAACTGACGTTTCTGCCCTGCGCATCGGTGATTTTGCCTTCGTCAAGAATCTGAAGGAGAATGTTCATAACGTCAGGGTGAGCCTTTTCGATTTCATCAAAAAGAACAACGGAATAAGGCTTGCGGCGCACCTTTTCAGTAAGCTGACCTGCCTCGTCATATCCCACGTAGCCGGGAGGCGAGCCAATGATTCTTGAAACGGAGTGCTTTTCCATAAACTCGCTCATATCAAGGCGGATAAGTGTTTCGGGAGTGTCAAAAAGCTCTTTGGCAAGAAGCTTAACAAGCTCGGTTTTGCCCACACCTGTGGGACCGACAAAGATGAATGATGCAGGTCTTCTTCTGGGACTTATCTGCACTCTGCCTCTGCGCACTGCGGCGCCGACAAGCTTGATAGCCTCGTCCTGACCGATAAGCTTGGCCTTAAGATTTTCTTCAAGGCTTGCAAGGCGGCGAAGGTCGCTTTCAATAACCTTGCTTGCAGGAATACCCGTCCAGAGCTGGATAACCTTTGCCAGGTCTTCTTCGGTAACGTGGCAGTCTGCGGCAAGTTTTTCAAGCTCTTCAACCTCAGCACGCACCTGAATAAGCTCCGCTTTAACCTTGGCGATTTCTTCATAATCCGCTTCTTTTTCGCCGTCAGTTTCCATAAGCTCTGCTTCGTGCTCTTCAAGCTCATTAAGCTTTTCAAGGGCTGTTTCATAATCGCTTATAGCCTTGTTGCGCAGATTTGCGCAGGTGCAGGCTTCGTCAAGCAGGTCAATCGCCTTATCAGGCAAGAATCTGTCATTGATGTATCTTTCTGAAAGAACAACCGCCTTTTCGATAAGAGTATCGCTGACCTTAACTCTGTGGTAGGTTTCATAATAATCCTTAACACCTTTGAGCATTTCGCAGGTCTGGTCGATAGACGGCTCTTCAACCCTGATGGGCTGAAGTCTGCGTTCAAGCGCAGCATCTTTTTCAATATATTTTCTGTATTCTGTAAAGGTTGTTGCGCCGATAATCTGAATTTCGCCTCTTGAAAGTGAAGGCTTAAGAATGTTTGCGGCATTCATTGAACCCTCTGCATCACCTGTGCCGACAAGCGAATGCACCTCGTCAATGAACAGAATGATGTTGCCCTCACTCTTTACTTCATCAACAAGACCTTTGATTCGGCTTTCAAACTGACCTCTGAACTGTGTGCCTGCAACAAGAGCCGTGAGGTCAAGCAGGTGGATTTCCTTATCCTTAAGCTTTGCGGGAACGTTGCCGCTTGCAATTCTCAGCGCAAGGCCCTCTGCTATTGCAGTTTTGCCGACACCGGGTTCACCGATAAGGCAGGGGTTGTTTTTAGTTCTTCTGCAAAGAATCTGAACTGCTCTGTAAATCTCGTTTTCTCTGCCGATGATGCGGTCAATCTTGCCTGCCCTTGCCTTTGCCGTGAGGTCAGTGCAATAAAGACCAAGAAACTTGCGTTTTTTATCGTCATTTTCCTCTTTGTTTTTTCTGCCCCATCTTTTCTTTTTTTCGGGAGCTTTTTCGGCAGAGCCTTCTGACGACGTCTGATTTGCTTCGCCGCCGCTGACTGCGCCGAAGTTCTGCATATTCTGAAGGAAAGGCATTGTTCCTGCGCCTCCGGGTTCAAAGCCGCCGTCTTCGCCAAACATTGCTTCAAACTGTTCGCTTACATCGTCAATCTCATCTTCAGAGATGCCCATGCTCTGCATAATCTGCTTGACGGGACCGATGTTCATTTCCATAGCGCATTTGATGCAAAGACCTTCCTGCGTTGTTTTTTCGCCCTCCACCTTTGTTACAAAGAACATTGCGGGGCGTTTTTTGCATTTAGCACATAAAACCTGTTTCATTTAAAAATCCTCTGATTAAAATTTGCTTATTATTTTTTTGCCTTTCTCTCTTTAACCTGTCTGAAAACATCGGGCAGATAGCTGAGGAAAGCAACAATTGTAAGAAGAACGCTGATGCACACAAGAACAATCATCGCCCAGTTGGGGAGAACAAAATACTGTTCCAGAATACCGATATCGGGGCCGACAGCAATTATTACTATCATAACCGCATAGAACACAAAGGTTGCAATTTTGCCGGGCAATTCTGCTGCGCAGGGTCTGAGACCGAAAGCAATCATAATTGCGCCGCCGACAACCATAAGAGCTTCTTTGGCAAGGAAAACAAGGAACACCCAGCTGAAAGCTTTGATTGTTGCGTCGGTACTTTCTTTGAACTGAAGGAAGAGAACGATTGCAATTGTAATCTGTGTAAGCTTATCGGCAATGGGGTCAAGCAGCTTGCCGAGCGCGCTTATCTGGTTGAACTTTCTTGCGATCTTGCCGTCAAAGAAATCAGTAAGACCTGAAACAAAAAGAACAACCACCGCCCAAAGAATATTGCCGTTATAGTAAAGAACACCGAAAACGGGAATAAGGGCAATTCTGATGACTGAAAGCAGATTGGGGATTGTTAAACAACCCGAAAACAGCTCTTTGATGTTTGATTTCATATTTTAAATCCTCCTTACGGATATGTAGTGCTGTCAATAAATAAACTTAAGCGCCAAGTCGTTTATAAAATTTGTGAGCGTTGCCTGAGAAACGGCCGCAGACAATGCATTGTCCGGAAAAAGCTTTGTCATAAGCACCAGGAAGATGCAGAAAACCGCAACAACCGAAACACCTCTGACGGCGCCGAGAACAGCACCCAACACTCTGTTGAGACTCTTAATGACAGGGAGTTTTTTCGTTACCAGACAAACAATGGCTATTATCAGCCTGAAAACCAGGGAACAAACCAAGAAAAGAATGATAAAAACTGTAACCTTAAGCACAGGAACCACAACCGACTCCTGAATTTTGACCGTTATTTTTTCACCGACTTCTCTCAGCGTATCTTCAGGTGACACCTTTTCAAATATATCGTCAACCGAAATATCATAGCTTTTAAGAAGCGAAGCAAGCTCTTTGGGCAAAACCTCGGTTATTTTCTGCTGTGCGCCGTCAAAGTAACTGCCCGAAGCATCGCCGGACGAAAGCCCCGTTTCTTCAATTACGCTGTCAATATATCCGTCAACGTAACCCGAAACTTTTTCTGCCACAAACTTTTCGCTTGCCCACTGTGCAAGCGGAGCAGAAAAAGCACCGGCAATAAGCAAGCTGAGCAAAATGGCGGCAATTGAAAGTATCATTTTAACAAAGCCACGGTTATAGCCGTAAATAATAGCAGAAACAAAAACAAGCACAATCAGTATATCAACAACATACGGTAAAGCACCCACAACATTACCTCCCGCTATTAATTATATTTGCAGATTTTTTTACCTTCAACAGTAAAGAAATCTCCTGAACAAATCAAAACTTTTTCAACGTTGCCGCTGACTTTAATCCGTTCCTTCTCTTCGCCCTTGAGGTTGCAAACAATAAGCTCGCTGTTCAAAGCATAAACAACTTTGTTTGAACCGACGTCAAGTGCTTCAGGCTTGCCGGTAACCTCAATTGTGCAAAGCTTTGAGGCATCTTTTTTGAACACGTATATTTTTGATTCAAAGCCGCCTGAATCACTTATGCAAACGGCAACGTTGCCTTTTTCGTCTGTCTGAGCAAACAGCAAACCGTTTTCTGCATATTCAAACTGTTCTTTGATTTTTCTTTCTGCGGCATCAAAAACCACGGTTTTGTTATCACCAACGGCAATAATCGCTTTTTTTGATGGATAAAACATTCTTAACAGCAAAGTTCCGCTGACATTTGAATCATAAACGGGTTTTGTTTCTTTGGTGTTAAAAATAAGAACCCTTGAATAAACCTCAGCGTTTTTAACCCCGATTGCGCTGACCGCAACACTTTTGCCGTCAGGCGCAAGAGCAAGCGCCGCTATGCGTTCTTCTGCACAGTTCCAGACAAACTCTTTTTCAAAACGGTTGTTATAAACCGTCAGAACACTGCGGTTTTGATTATCGGTATGTGCAGTTGCAAACCAACCGTTTTGGGCAAGAGTTGCCGTTACAACCATACCGCCGGCATCAACTGTGCCGAGTTCTTCCGTTTTGCTCTGCAGAACAACTTTTGATGAATTGTTGCTGTAAAGCAAGGCCCTGCCGTTATGCGTTATAAGCTTGGTGTTTTCGGCATCAAGCTGGGTTCTGAACAGCTCGCCTGCCTTTTTATCAAGAACAAAGCTGTTATCCTGTGTGAGAAACATAACTCTGTTTCCTATAGCTTCAACCTTTTCAACCTCAAAGCCCTCGATTGAATACGGAAAACCTTCGCCTTTTGAAAAAGCTGTTTTAATCTGTCTGAAAGAATCCGTTATGTTTGACGTTGCAACCTTGCCCACAAGCCTTGCGCTGATAAGCAAAGCGGCTATAACGGCAAGAATGATAACGGGGAATTTCAACACGGAAATTATTTTTTTATAATTAAGTTTTTTTCTGCCTTTATTGATATCGATTATTTTTCCTTCGCCCATATATCAACCTCTCAGCAACTCAATAATGTATTTTGTTAAGGTAAAGACCTCTTGCAGGGGCAGTGTAGCCCGCCGCCATTCGGTTCTTTGACTCTATAATCTGTTTGATTGAATCTGCAGGAATTTTGCCTCTTGAAATATCAATGAGCGTTCCCGTCATTATGCGAACCATATTATAAAGGAAGCCGTCTGCCTCCACCCTGAAAATCACCATATCTCCGTCGCGCTCAACTGTGGCGTTCATAACCGTGCGCACAGTATCTTCAACACTGCTGCCTGCGGCGCAGAACGAAGCAAAATCGTGTGTGCCTATAAAATCTGCCGCCTGTTTGGCAAGAAACTCTTCATCAAGCCTGTGTTTATAGTGAAGCGAATAGTCATAAAGAAACGGATTTTTGTTGGGTGAGTTCCAAATTTTGTATACGTATTCTTTTGACTTGCAGTCATATCTTGCGTGGAAATCATAATCAACCTCTTTGCAATCAAGCGCCGCAATGTCACGGGGCATAAGCGCATTGAGCGCGCCCACAAGCTTTTCGCAGGTAATGGGGTTTTCTGTTCTTATATTGCAACAATACATATTGGCGTGAACGCCTGCATCTGTGCGTGAACACCCGACAACGTTATCTCTGCTTGAGCAGATTTTTTCAAACGCATCCTGCAAAGTCTGCTGAACCGTTACGGCGTTCTCCTGCACCTGCCAGCCGTGGTAAGCAGTGCCG
>JAZNDY010000094.1:0-3990 GCA_045588295.1 Acutalibacteraceae bacterium | reverse complement strand
AGCGCAGGAATCCTTGACGGATTCCGAGCATTTTTAACGCAGTTATATGCCAAAATATCCTGTTTTAAGGCTTAATTTCCTTGTGAAAGGTCGCCCTTGTGTGAGCAGTTTTCTTTTTTGATTATTCAGCGTCGTCAGCGTTTTCCCAGTTGTGCCAAACCGCTTGAACGTCATCGTTATCTTCAAACATTTCAAGCATTTTAGCCATGTTTTTGATATCGTCGGGGTTGGTGAGAGCTGTGTATGTTGAGGGAACGTATTCAACCTCAGCTGAAACAAAAGCATAACCTTTTGCTTCAAGGTCTTCTCTTACAGCGCCGCAATCGTTGGGTTCTGTTCTGATTTCGAAAACGCCTTCATCGTCTGTGATGAAATCTGTTGCGCCTGCTTCAAGAGCATCTTCCATAAGCTTATCTTCATCAACGTCTTCTGCTTCAACAAGAAGAACGCCCTGCTTTGAAAACATAAAGGAAACGCAGCCGCTCTGACCCATATTTCCGCCGTATTTATCAAAATAGTGGCGAACGTCACCTGCAGTTCTGTTGCGGTTATCTGTAAGGGCTTCAACAATAACTGCAATGCCTGAGGGACCGTAGCCTTCGTAAACGATTTCTTCGTAATCTGCGCCGCCTGTTTCACCTGCAGCCTTTTTGATGATTCTTTCGATGTTATCGTTGGGAACGTTGTTTGCCTTTGCTTTTGCAATAACGTCCTTGAGCTTTGAGTTTGATGCGGGGTCGGGACCGCCTTCACGAACAACAACCGCAATCTCTCTGCCTATCTTGGTGAAAACCTTGGCACGCTGATTGTCGGTTTTTTCTTTTTTGCGTTTGATTGTGCTCCATTTTGAATGGCCTGACATTTAAAAAACCTCACTTTGATAATGAATTAAATTCAACCTTGATATTATATAACAGCTTAACCGCTGTTGTCAAGTTTTGTTGCTTTAATAAAGAAACGCTTATCTCGCTTCAAAAGTATGGTCAAGCGTAAACTTTGCGCCGTTTACAACACCTGATTCTTTTTGGAATTTTGCAGAAGGATTGGAAGCAGCTTCGTCATAAATAAGGTTGCCGTCAGCAATGTTGAAAACATATACATTGCCTGTTTTGACAACAGTTACACGCAGAACGTTGCCTTCAACCGTATATTTGCCGGCTTCAGTTATGGTCTGGGATTTGTATTGGATGGCAATTTTGTTTTCTTCTCTTATCTGGATGCGGCAGGGGCGAGTTTCGGAGTCGCCATCCATTTTGTAAATACCTGCCGTGAAAGCGTTTTCTTTGACTGTTGCTTTTTCAACTGCTGTTGTGGTGACAGCTTCTTTGGGTTCGCTGCAAGCGGTAAACATAAGCGCAGGAACAAGAGCAGCTATCAATAAGCATAATAATTTTTTCATAATTTGACCTTCCTTATTTTAAATTGAATGTTTAAACCCTTCGCCGAGAATTTCGTTCGCCTCGCTTACGATTATGAACGTTTTATCGTCAACGGATTTAACTGTTTTCATAATTCCTGAGATTTCTGATTTTCTTGCTACGCAAATAAGGATACCTTTATCCTTGCCTGTGTAAGCACCCTTTGCAGGCACAACGGAAACACCTCTGCGTGATGATGAAACAATTGCTTTTGAAACCTCGTCAGGTTTCTCCGTAACAATCATCAGCATCTTGCCGTTGCCGGTGCCGTAAATGAGGGAGTTGATAACCCTTGTGCTTACGAAAATCATAATAATCGCATAAAGACCGCTGTTGATACTGCCGAGCAGAATCATATTTGCGATAACGATTGCCGCATCGGCAACCATAACAACGCTGCCCACCGTGATATGCGGAAACTTTTTGTGCACAAGTCTTGCAACAATATCCGTGCCGCCGCTTGTTGCACCGGTTATCATAATAATTCCGAGCCCTGCGCCCTGAAGCAGACCGCAGAAAAGCGAAGCAAGAATACCCTCGCCTTTGTAAACGGGCATAAACGAAAAAACATCAAGCGCAACGGAAAGAAGAACAGTTACCCACAGTGTTCTTGCAACAAGCTTTTTGCCCAGAAAAACCCACATCAAAATGAGAAGCGGAACGTTAAGCACAAAGTTTGTAACACCGACGGGCACAGAGAAAAGGTGGTTAAAGAAAACCGCAAGGCCCGTAACTCCGCTCTGCGCAATGTCGTTGGGAACAACAAAACTGTTAACGGCAATTGAATAAAGCGAACAGCCGATTATCCATATTGCATTGTTTTTTAACAGCTCAAAAATGTTCTTTTTGGTAAAGAAACTTTTGGCTTTTGCTTTAAGCATCGTTTCTCACCTCCGAAAAAACGATTGCGGCAAACAGCTCGTTTATGCGTTCTGTTTTTCCTTTAAGATAAAGCCAGCCGAAAAGGCATTCAAGCCCTGTTGCGTAGTGGTAATCAGCACTTGACTGATTCTTGGGGATGCCGCCTGTGCGAGCGTTTCTGCCTCTTTTGAAAACGGCAAGCTCATCTTCCGAAAGCATTGGCATAATTAACTTTATAGCGTTTGCCTGTGCGCTTGCGCACACCCTTGTGCTTGCTGTTTTGTGAAGCGTGTTTACGGGTCTGTTTGCTTCGCACACAAGCTCGCTTCTGACGAGCAAATCAAAAACCGTGTCACCCACAAAAGCAAGATTCAGAGGGCTGAGAGATGCAACGTCAGTGTTTTTATCAAGTAAAGAGTTCAGCAGTTTTCACTCCAATCAGTTAACGAAATCAAATTCAAGGTCATAAATGGAAACGGTGTCACCCTCGTTTATGCCTCTTTCGCGCAGGGCATCGATAATGCCGCTTGAGATAAGTATTCTCTGGAAATACTGCAGAGATTCATAATCATCAAGGTCAGTGCGCTGAAGAATTTTAAGAAGCCATTTTGCTTCAACAAAATAAACGTCGTCAACAACCTTGATGTTAAACCCTTTGTCATCCTGCTTTTCAAACATTTCAAGCGGAATGTTTTCTGTTTCATATCTCTTGATAGGGGGCAGAGTCTGCAGTTTGTTCCACACAGCGCTCATAAGCTCGTTTGTGCCCTCTGTGATGGGGGCGCACATTGTGTGGTATTCATAACCTCTGCTCTCAAAATATTCGCGCAGTTTTTCAAGCTGGTCATCGTCGGCAAGGTCAATTTTGTTTGCCGCAACAATCTGGGGGCGTTTTGCCAGTTCAGGGTCAAATTTTTCAAGTTCTTTGTTTATAATTTCAAAATCTTCAATGGGGTCTCTGCCTTCGCTGCCGGCAGCATCAACAATGTGAACAAGCAATCTGCAACGGTCAACGTGACGCAAAAACTCGTGGCCAAGGCCAACACCGTCGCCTGCGCCTTCAATAAGACCGGGGATATCCGCCATAACAAACGAACTGCCTTCGCCCATTGAAACAACGCCAAGAACGGGAGTGATTGTTGTGAAATGGTAGTTTGCAATAATGGGTTTCGCTTCGCTCACAACAGAAACAAGAGTTGATTTGCCAACGTTAGGAAAGCCGAGAAGTCCTACGTCTGCAAGCAGTTTGAGCTCAAGGCTGACCTCCCATTCTTCGCCGGGTGTGCCTTCTTTTGCGAATCGGGGCACCTGCCTTGTGGGGGTGGCAAAATGGGGGTTACCCCAACCGCCTCTGCCGCCTTTTGCGGCAATAAACGGCTCGTTGCTGCTCATATCAGCCATAACTGCGCCGCTTTCTGTTTCTCTGATTATTGTGCCTCTGGGCACCTTGATTATGAGGTCTTCGCCTCTGCGTCCGCTTTTTCTGCCGCCTGCGCCGTTTTCACCGTTTGGTGCAACGTATTTTCTTTTATAGCGGAAGTCTGCGAGAGTGGAAAGGTTGTCGTCAACCTGAAAAACAATGTTTCCGCCTCTGCCGCCGTCGCCGCCGTCGGGACCGCCTGCGGCAACGTATTTTTCTGTGCGGAAGCTGACGGCGCGGTTACCGCCGTTGCCTGCTTTGAGTTTTATTTTCACAATATCAGCAAACATT
>JAZNDY010000093.1:0-5027 GCA_045588295.1 Acutalibacteraceae bacterium | reverse complement strand
AAAAAATTTTCAAAAAAATAAATAATTTTTCAAAAAACCATAGACCAACTCCGTTTTTGTTTCGTCTTAAGGTTGTAAGGCAAAAAAACCAAACAAAATTCGGAGGTAAATAAAATGAAAAATTCAATCAGAAAAGCAATCTCTCTTATTCTCGCTTCATCAGTTATCGCATCGGCGGCAATCACCGCTTCAGCGGCAAAAACACAGCCCGACGTTCTTCCTCAGGAACAAAGCAACGCGGTAACGTTTGTTGAAAGAGTTGCTGATTATTTCAGAAGTTTATTCGCTTTTTTCAGCGCAGAGCAGGAACTTGAAAGCTCCGTTGATTTCACTCTGGAGCAGGGCGAAATTTTTGAGAAAAAAGAATTCTTTAAAAGCTCACACGCTTCAACCGTTGTAAGACTTGCAAACGGCAATCTCATCTCTGCGTGGTTCGGCGGCTCGGGTGAGGGCGGCAGCGACGTTCGCATATGGTACGCAATCTATGACGGCGAGTGGAGCGACGCAAAGGTTATTGAAACAACAGATAACCTTGCTCACTGGAACCCCGTTCTTCACGATTTCGGCTCATTTGTAAGGCTTTATTACAAAGTCGGCAAGGACACAAAAGTCTGGGTCACAAAATACGTTGATTCCTTTGACGGCGGCAAAACCTGGTCTGCACCTGCAGAACTTGTTGCAGGCGACACAAGCGGCGGCAGAGGCCCTGTCAGAAACAAAAACTTCGTAACCGCAGACGGCGTTATAATCGCTCCTGCATCAACAGAGCAGGGCAGCTGGAAGGCTTTCTTTGATATTTCGGCTGACGGCGGCAAAACCTGGCAAAAAACGGCTTATGTTGAAGCTTACGATGCAAACGGCAAAGAGGTGCAGATGATTCAGCCCACAATCTGGCAGAGCAACGAGGGTATCCACGCAATGTTCAGAACAAAATCAGGCTATATTTACAGAAGCGATTCTTTTGACGGCGGCTATACCTGGTGCCCGGCTTATTCAACAGGCATTTATAACAACAACAGCGGCATTGACTGCGTTAAGTCTGATAACGGCTGGCTCTGGCTTGCATATAACCCCATCAGAATTTCAGGCATCCGCAACAAGCTCACTCTTGCGGTTTCAAAAGATAACGGCAAAACGTGGGAAGACGTTGCTGTTCTTGAATCAACACCCTTAAACCTCTTTTCAGAGTTTTCTTACCCTGCAATTATCGCAAACGGCAATCAGCTTTTTATCACTTACACATATAACAGAGTTCAGATTAAATATGCGTTCGTTGAATTTGAAGCATAATCTGACGGCTTTTATTGAGAAGCTTTAATAAAATAACATTATTAAATCCGTAACGGATTTCAGGAGGTAAATAAAATGGCAAAAATGGAAAAAGTATTTGATTATGATTTTGATAAGCTTCTGAATCTTGTTGAAGAAGGCGTTCTTAACGGCAATTTAACGTCAAGCCTTGAGGATTCAAGCGATTTCAGAAGCAGCAACGCCCGTTGCAGCGTGCGTGTTTTTGAACGTTACAGTATGACAGGTTCAAACAGGCTCAGCCTCAGCGTAACCCTGTTTCAGGGCGACGGCGGCCCCGTTCATTTTTCGGCAATAACAGCAGGCGGCGGCGAAGCGCTCTTCAGCTATAACACCTTTGGCGAAGCAAAATTCCTTGATAAACTGCTGGAAATTCTTTGTGAAGACCCTGAGTTATACCGTCAGCTCAGAAACCAGACGGGCAATTAATCTGAAGGGTGAGGATGTGTATATGAAGAAATCTAAAAAGGAAACCGTCAAAAAAGCAATTATCTTTGCGTTGTATCCCGTGATGTGGACACTGTGCATTACGTATTTCTGGTATAACCGTGATTACGTTGATGCTATGGGATATGCCCTGATTGTTATCTGGTTTCTCATTCCTTTTGCAACTCTCGTTTCATCGTTTTTCATAGGCTTCAAAAACTATCTCGGCAAGCTTAAATTCGTTCTGCCTGTTTTTTACGGTGTGATGCATATGCTCACAGGTACTCTGACGTTTGACCTTGCAAACACACTGCACAGCGGCAATATCAACACCCCTGAATGGACAATGCTTCCCTTGTGTATGATGATTTCGGCATTAGGTCTTACAATCGGCTGGGTGTTTTATAAAAATGCCGAAACAGAATAACGGTTCAAATCAAATTATTCATATAAATAAATTGTATTAATAAAAGGAGAATTTATTATGTCAGCTATCATTACAAAAATCATTTCCGTTTTCACCTCAATCATTATGATGATTCTCAATTTTATGGGTATCGCCACTCAGCCTGCAGACCCCTATGCAAGAATCGAAACCCCTGAATATTATTTGGGCGAGTGCAAGAATTCGGACGTTGAAAGCGTTGTTGAGCTTTATAATTCCGCTTTTCTTAAAACCGTTTATGACCACGAAGTGCCCGACGGTGAGCAGCAGATAAAGCTTCTTAAAGAAATTGAGGGAGACGGCACAATCGGCAACGTTATTAAAGCTGCAACACCTGCCATTGACAGAGCGCTTGAAAGAAACAACTATAAAACGGATTGGCTTCCCGGTTCAGGCACAATCAAAGCAGAAGACGTTGATTTCGCATATTTTCATCAAACAGAAGACGGCAGAGCTTTTGTTGCCATCTATCTCAAAGAGCAGACAGACGGCCCTGACGGCAACCACACAAACGGCGGCCCCGTTTCAAGAGGTATAGGTACTCTGGGCAACGTTGAGCACGCTATGCAGGAACTCGGCGCAACAATCGTTGAGGGCAGAGAAACAATCAAGCTGGAATATACAAACGCTTATATCATCTGCGAGCTTGACCCCGACACAGGCAAAATCCTGCTCGGCACCTGGCATTATGACGTTGACGTTTCGGTTTGTGATGCAAGGGTTAAAATCAGCGCAATTGCGGCAAACATCAAGAATCTCAGCGCAAAGCTTGAATATGCCGTTGTTATCGGTGAATACAGTAAATAAAACTTCATAAATACCGCCCTGCAAAGCAAACCGAAAGGCCGCCTGCAGGGCGGTTTTTGTCTGAAAAAACGTTTTTTTCCTTTAAACGGTTGACAAAAGCTGTCGTTTTATGTATGTTATTATTTACTGTATAAATATATTCAGAAAGGATTTTTTAAAATGAACACGCCTAACACAACTCTTGGCACAGCTCCCAAAGCCAAGAAGAAGTTTTGCCTCGCGGCAATTCCTTTTCTTGTTTATGCGCTCACTTGCGGCGTAGGTTTCCTTGATTATCTGTTTATTACTTGTATGTCACGTTATGACAGAACAATCGACTATGCAAACTCATACTATAGCAGCTACTTTGGCGAATGGTATTATGATTATACTTGGGGTTTTTATGGTTTTTATGAAGGAACAACCATCACACTTTCAATCACAGCGGCTCTTTGCACACTCCTGATGTTTGCTGCTATGGCATTCCTTGTTGTTCTTCTCTTTATGAAAAAACGCAACGCAATCATCAGCGTTCCCTTCTTTGTTGCTGCAGTTTCAACTGCTCTCGGTATGCTCGGCAACATCATTTGTCTGTTCTTCTTCGATACCGATGCAGAACTTTGCTATGAGCTTTTCACTCTTGGAACTTATTTGGTTATGACTCTCGCATTTGCAGTTGCAGGTGTTTTTGCAATTCTTGCAGCCAAGAAAGGCGGCAAACTCATCAAAATTCTTTCGTTTGTTCCTGCAGGTCTGAGCGTTATTTCCGGCATTCTGTATCTTGTAAAATGGATAGTATTCCTCGTTTGCGATGATATAATTTACCTTGCTCCCGCAATTCTCGTTACTCTGTTTGTCAGCATTCCTCTCACAGCAGCCCTTCTTCTCGGTTGCTTCTGGATTGCAAACCCTGAAAAGAAGAATAAGGCTCAGGCTGTTGAAGCAGCACCCGTTATGCCTGTTATGTAAGCAAAAGCTTAATTCAGATCACAAAACATCAAGGTTTATAAAGATTAAGAGCAACCGCAAGGTTGCTCTTTTTTGCCTTGGTTGTGGCTGTACAGTTGCCAACTTTTTTGAAAACACAAAGCACCGCAGGTGCGTTCCTTGAACACCCGAATGCTGATGCATTCAGCAATCCTCCGTCTTTTGAAAAGGCGGCCAATATAGCCGTTGGCTTGTTGTTTTTTACGGGCGGCGAATCGCCGCCCCTACGGTGTTGATTTCGGCTATAATCAGGCTAACCCCTTGGGCTCCCTTTCAAGGGAGCTGGCGCATAGCGCCTGAGGGTTGCAGCTTGATTTTTTGCTTTTTGCAATCCTCCGTCTTTTGGCTGCGCCAAAATCCACCTCCTTTGGAAAGGAGGCTACTGCCGCCGTCGGCTTGTTGGTTTTTACGGGCGGCGAATCGCCGCCCCTACGTTGTGAAATTTATAAAGGTGTTCACACGCAGAATTGTAGGGGTTGGCGACTCGCCAACCCGTCAGACCGTCAGGTCTGAAAAAAGGCTCGTTCATCTTTGTGACGGGATGTCGGGTTGCCGTCCTCTATGTCGCAAAATCAGCTTACGGTTATAGTCAAACCAAAATTTTGGGCTCCCTTTCAAGGGAGCTGGCGCATAGCGCCTGAGGGTTGCAAGAAAGCCAATAGATTAGCAGTATATAAAAGATATCAATACGGGTGCGTTCTTTGAACGCTCGATTGCGAATGTGTTATTTGCAAATATCCATTACGAAATAAAACACTTCCAATCTTTTGTTCACAGAAAATTCTTACATTTTAACAAAGTGTTTACAATTAAAATATTGACAAAAGTACGCCATTGGCGTATAGTTATAACTGTAGTTAGCACTCTTTTGCGTTGAGTGCTAAATTTAGCACTCGGTGAATTCTGCAGAAAGGCGGTGAGGTTATGGCAGAACTCAGCGAAAGAAAAAAAGCTATTCTTGCTGCGGTTGTTGAGCAATACATCAAGTCGGGCGAGCCTGTCGGCTCCAAAGAGCTTCTTGCGCTCACGGGTATGACCGTTTCGTCGGCAACAATCCCTAACGAGCTGAGCGAGC
>JAZNDY010000092.1:0-1705 GCA_045588295.1 Acutalibacteraceae bacterium | reverse complement strand
AGAATGGGTGTTTCAACCTCAAGGAAGCCCTGCGAATCAAGGTAGCTTCTGATTTCTCTGAGGATAAGTGAACGCTTGACGAAGGTGTCCTTAACTTCGGGGTTCATAATGAGGTCAAGGTAACGTCTGCGGTAGCGTGTGTCTGTGTTTGTGAGGCCGTGGAATTTTTCGGGCAGGGGAAGAAGTGACTTTGAAAGAAGGCGGACAGCCTTGGCGTGAATTGAAATTTCGCCGCGTCTTGTTCTGAAAACAAAACCCTTGACTTCAACGATATCGCCGATGTCCCACTTTTTGAATTCGGCAAAATTATCTTCGCCGATTTCGTCAATCTTAACGTAAACCTGCATTCTGCCCGTGAGGTCACGAACGTCAATGAAGTTTGCCTTGCCCATATCTCTGCGGCTCATCATTCTGCCGCAGACGGTTACGTCCTGATTTTCAAGCTCTTCGAATCTTTCAACGATTTCTGCGTTGTGAATGCTCTGCTCGGCAAGTGTGATTTCAAACGGGTCTTTGCCTGCCGCCTGAAGAGCCTCAAGCTTTTCGATTCTGATTTTTTTGAGCTCGTTTATATCCTGTTCCTGCTCCGCTGCTTCGGGAGCAGCGTTGAGAATCTTTTCGTCTGCCATTGTTTGATCAATCCTTTCGTTTGGGGTGATGCTCAAGCTGTGAGCCGATTATTTTGAAATTGCAAGAATCTGCATCTTGATAACCTTGCCTGAAGGTGTGTGAACGTCAACAACGTCGCCTGTTTTTTTGTTCATAACGGCGGCACCGACGGGAGAAAGGTCAGAGATGATGCCGTGCTCGATATCGCTCTTGCCGAGGATTTTATATTCAACCTCTTCGTTATACTCCATATCAAGGAGTCTTACCTTTGCACCGATGTGAACAACTTCTGTTGAAAGGTCATCTTCGTCAAGAATTTTTGCGTTGCGGAGTTCAACTTCGAGCTTGGCAATTTCAGCTTCCATTTTTGCCTGCTCGTTCATAGCCTCATCATATTCTGCGTTTTCTGAAAGGTCACCGTGTGAACGTGCTTCTTTGATTTTTTCGGCAATATCGTCTCTGCCTTCTGTTTTGAGCCTGTTAAGCTCGGCGCGCAGTTTTTCGTAATCCTCACGGGTATAGACTGTGAATTTTTCCATTTTGATTTAACTCCTTTGATATTGTTTTATATAAAACAAGTTATTAACTGTTATATTATATATAATAATAATTAATATGTCAAGTATTTATAGCTTTTGTGCTGTTGTGATTACATTCAAAAATGCCCGAAAAATCTGCCTGTTTTTGCCCGATGTGGCAAAGAATGCAGTTTTGGGGCGAGGGCAACGGACATTTGCCGCAGCTGACGGAAATATCCGTGAAACAGGCGTCGGAATAAGCCTTGCAGCCGCAAAGTTCCGTCAGCGCACCCGCAAGGTCAAGCTCTCTTGCTCCGTTTGGCAAAAGCTCCCTGTGGCGCGGCAACAACGCAACGCCGCTGAGCGCAAAAACAAGCTTGCCGCAGTCTGTTTTTTTGGCTGTGAAAACGGCGGCATTCTCCATGGCGCGGCTGAAAGCACCGTCGGCACAGATAACGACGTCGGGCTTCTTTGACGGTTCATAACAGGGGCGGATAATCAACGATGCGCCGTAATTGCGCATGGCGTTTTCACAGGCGGCGGCATACTTATCGGGGCGTGAGGTAACAACACGCACG
>JAZNDY010000091.1:0-1753 GCA_045588295.1 Acutalibacteraceae bacterium | reverse complement strand
CCGACTGAACCTGTGCTTTCGCCGCTGCCGAAGAAACCGCCGCTCTTCTTGCGAAGCTCGCGAAGGTCAAGGCGAAGACGGCAGCACATTGAACGAACGTCACTGGGCTCCATATCGCTGTTAACGTAGTTTGAGAAATAGGGTGTGCCGTATTTTGAGGTCATTTCAAAGAGAAGCTTGTTGTTCTCTGTTTCTGACCAGTCAAAGTCTCTTGTGATTGAGTAAGTGGGAATGGGATACTGGAAGCCTCTGCCGTTAGCATCGCCTTCAATCATAATTTCGATGAAAGCTTTGTTAATCATATCCATTTCGGCTTTGCAGTCTTTATATTTGAAATCCATCTCTTTGCCGCCAACGATAGCGTTCTGCTCAGCAAGGTCAGCGGGAACAGTCCAGTCAAGGGTGATGTTTGAGAAGGGAGCCTGTGTACCCCAACGGCTGGGTGTGTTAACACCGAAAACGAAGGATTCAATGCACTTCTTAACCTGGTCATAGGTGAGGTTATCAACCTTAACAAAGGGAGCAAGGTAGGTATCAAACGATGAGAAAGCCTGTGCGCCTGCCCATTCATTCTGCATAATACCGAGGAAGTTAACCATCTGGTTGCAGAGGGTTGCAAGATGGCTTGCGGGAGCAGATGTGATTTTGCCTGTTACGCCGCCGAGACCTTCCTGAATAAGCTGCTTGAGTGACCAACCTGCGCAGTAGCCTGTGAGCATTGAAAGGTCGTGAATGTGGATATCTGCGTTTCTGTGAGCGTTGGCAATTTCATCATCATAGATTTCTGAAAGCCAGTAGTTAGCGGTGATAGCACCCGAGTTGCTGTGGATAAGACCGCCGACTGAATATGTTACGGTTGAGTTTTCTTTAACTCGCCAGTCCGTAACGTTAACGTAGCTGTTAACAAGCTCCTTATAGTCAAGGATTGTTGACTTGAGGTTACGGAGCTTTTCTCTCTGTCTTCTGTAAAGAATGTATGACTTTGCAACGTCTGCATAGCCTGCCTGAATAAGAACAGATTCAACGCTGTCCTGAATATCTTCAACAGCGATAAGATCTTTTTCAATCTTGGGTTCAAAATCTGCCGTTACTTTGAGAGCGAGGAAATCGATTGTTGAGGGGTGATACTGCTTTTCTTTTGATTCAAAAGCAAGCTTGATTGCTTCTGCGATTTTGCTGATGTTAAAATCAGCAACTTTGCCGTCTCTTTTTATTACCTGATACATGCAACTCTTCCTTTCTTAACGTGTATATATGAATTAATTAAAACCTTAATTATTCCGCAGAGCAACACACAGCTCAAGCGGCAGCTCAATGATAATAACAAATTATTGTGGTTCTGTCAATGGATTTTACAATATATTGTGGAAGTTCGACTAAATTTGTTGAAACTGCACTATATGAGCACAATATTTTGGGGTGTTTTTACCACGAAACACATTCACAAACCATATATATTGGGGTTAAACGCCCCGAAGTTCACAATTTTTGACATATTTAAGCATTATCTTGCGCATTTCTTCCATTTCTGCTTTAGGCACTTCTGAAAGACCGAAACCGATGATTTCGCCTGAATCCTTAAAGCCCTGCAAATAGTGGCGTTTTGCGCCTTTTATGAATTCGCCCAGAGCGTTCATATCAAAAACGCTGTGGAATTCACGCACAATGGTTGTTCTAAACTCATAATCTACTCTACCCTCTAAAAGCAGATTTACGCTTTGGGTAATTTTTGAAATATCATAGCCGCCTATGC
>JAZNDY010000090.1:0-5205 GCA_045588295.1 Acutalibacteraceae bacterium | reverse complement strand
TTTGCAACCCTCAGTCACTCCGTGACAGCTCCCTTCAAAGGGAGCCCAAGGGGTAAGCAACATTATCACCGAAACCAACACCAACAAAGTCGGAGGCCAAGCGGTCTTAGGAAGACAAACCAAATGATCACCTCCTTGGCTCACAGAACGACATGGCTACGATCCGACTTTTTGCAACCCTCAGTCACTCCGTGACAGCTCCCTTCAAAGGGAGCCCAAGGGGTAAGCAACATTATCACCGAAACCAACACCAACACCGTAGGGGCGGCTATTCGCCGCCCGTCAAACAATGCCCAATGGATTTTGGGTAGGGACAACGCTTGCGGCTGTCCGTGAAAACAGTGTAGGGCGGGGTGCCCTCATCCCGCCGTTTTAATCATTATGCAACGTCTGCGGTGGCTTGTGGGCAAGCCGCCCTGCGTTTTTTCGTTCCGTCGGCAGATGATATCCTTATTAATCAGGAACATAAATTATAATTGCAGATGAAAAAACGCCACCGGATTAACCGATGGCGTTTTATTATTAACCGTTTAATTCTTTTTCAAGCATTGCTCTGATAACGTCGGGTGAACCTGTGCCGCGAAGCTCTTTCATAACGTTGCCGAAGAGTGCCTGCAGAGCCTTGACCTTGCCGCCCTTATAGTCAGCAACAATCTTTTCGTTTTCTGCAATAACCTTGCGCACTGTTTCAAGAATAAAGCTTTCGTCAACCTTTGCGTTGAGCTTATTTTCTTCGCAGTATGCATCAACCTCAACGCCGTTTTCAAACACGGCTGAAAGAACCTTTTTGCCTGCCGCACGGGTGATTTCGCCGCTTTCAACAAGCTCAATGATTCTTGCAAGCTTTGCAGGCTCAATGTCAAGCGAAGCAAGCTCAAGGCGCTTCATCTGACCCATACACTCTGTGAGAATCCAGCTTGCAACAACCTTGGGGCTTCTGCCGCTTGCAACAACCGCATCAAAGGTGTCTGCAAGCTTTCTGTCTGATGAAAGAACGGCTGCCTCCTTGGCGGCTATGCCCATTTCTTCATAGCGCAGAGCCTTTTCGTCTGCTGTTGCAGGCATACTTGCTCTGATCTGAGCAAGCCACTCATCGTCAATAACGATGGGCATAAGATTGGGGTCGGGGAAATATCTGTAATCCGCTGCGGTTTCCTTGCTTCTCATGGGGAATGTGCGTCTCTTGACGTCATCCCAGCGGCGGGTTTCCTGAACAAGCATTTCTGTGTGGCGCTCAATTGCATCAACGTGGCGAACTTTTTCAAATTCGATTGCATCCTTGATTTCGGAAAGTGAGCTCATATTTTTGATTTCTGAACGGACACCCAGCTCGTTTGAGCCTTCGGGGCGAACGGAAATGTTAACGTCGCATCTCATTGCGCCCTCTTCGCACTCTGAAATACCTGCAAACTGAAGGCTTGCCTTAAGGTTTTTGAGATAAGCGATAACTTCGTCTGATGAACGGAAGTCGGGGCGGCTTACGATTTCGATAAGCGGAACGCTTGTGCGGTTATAGTCAACGAAGGAGGAGTTTGTTGCCTCGTCGTGAACAAGCTTGCCTGCGTCCTCTTCAACGTGAATCTGCTTGATGCCGACTGTTCTTTCGCCAACCTGAACGCTGCCGTCAACGCAGATGGGGTGGAACCACTGTGTTATCTGATAAGCGCAGGGAAGGTCGGGATAATAATAACTCTTCTTATCGAAGGTTGTGTACTGATTGATTTTGCAGTTGAGCATAAAACCTGCCTTAACTGCAAGCTCGATTGCGTGCTTGTTTGTTACGGGGAGCATACCGGGCATACCGCAGCAAGCGGGGCAAACGCAGTCGTTAGGCTCTTTGGGGCTTGAATGACCGCCGCAGGAGCAGAAAAGCTTTGAATCGGTGGAAAGTTCAACGTGAGTTTCAAGACCGATGACAAGTTCGTATTTCATCTTTTACACCTCCACGCTTTTTGCGATGCTCAGAAGCACGCTCTCTTTGAATGAATCAGCCATAAGCTGAACGCCGCCCGTTACCATTGCAGGCATACCCGTGATTGAGGGGATTGAGGTGAAAAGGCTCTCTGCATAAACCTTTTCGAATGCGTCTGCAACGTCATAGGGCTTGAACTCTGCCTTTGAAGCGGCAGGGGCAAGCACTGCATCGTATGCGCCGAAGATTGCCTTCATCTTATCGCAAACGATTCTGCGGATGCGGAGCGACTTATCATAGCACTTCTCATATTTTGCCTTTGCAAGCACGTCTGAGCCATAGATGATGGTTGCCTTTGTGAGGAAGCCCATTGCTTCACTGCGGCTCTTGACGTAAAGCTCGTCAATGTTTTTATAGTCTGCGGCTCTGTAGCCGTATTTAACACCGTCAAATCTCGAAAGGTTGTTTGTTGTTTCAGCCGCCATAAGAATCTGCCAAGCGGTCTGTGCCTGTGCGGCAATTTCAAGAGAAACAAACTCAACCTTTGCGCCCTTTGCCTTAAGAGCGTCTGCATATGCATCGATTTTTGCCTTAACGGCATCGTCGGCGGCATCATAAAGCTCCTTGGCAACGGCAACTTTCATTGCGGAAACGTCTTCTGCTGTTGAATAATCATATTTTTCTGCAGGCAGGCTTGTGCCGTCTTTGGCATCGTGACCTGCGATAACTGCAAGAATTTCTTTTGCACCGTCTGCATTTGCGGCTGTAACGCCGATCTGCTCGCCCGAGCAAGCGCAAGCGATAACGCCGTAGCGTGAAACAGTGCCGTATGTGGGTTTGATGAAGTCAATGCCTGCAACGGCTGCGGCTCTTCTGGGAGCGCCGTTAAGGTCAACTGCAAGAGCAGCCTTAACCTTGCCGTCTGCAACAAGAGCTGCGCCTGCGCCTGCAAGCGCACCGTTAACGGTTAATGCGCCTGAAGCGGAAGTTTCGCCCATAAGGTCAAGACCGAATTCGCCGACGTTTGCCTTGCCTGCGATTGCGTAGCCTGCGTTTTCAAGCCTTTCAACGGCATCTGCGCTGAAAAGAGGCTTGAAGTTTGCAAGCATCTTTGAACCTGCGGTTGCAGGTGTTCCTTTGATAAGGATGGTATCGTCAACGGCAATTTTGCCTGCCGCGTTTATCTCGTTAATATAAAACACTTATCTGCACCTCACTTTACAAGTCTGGGAACCTGCCAGCTGTCGTCTGTGCTCTGGGGAGCGCCCTCAAGCAGGTCTTTGCGTGCAAAAGGCTGGTTTCTGCCGTCGGCTCTCAACACGTTTGTCATGGGCATAACGTAAACCATAGCCTCAACGTTTTCTGTATCGGTATTTTCAAGAAGAGCTTCGTTCTTTGCCATATTGTCAAGAATTGCCTGCATCTTCTTCTTTTCGTCTGCATCAAAAGCAAGCTCGTTAACGCTTTCAAGTTCCTTGAGCCACTTTTCTTTGGTCATAACGCCGCCCTTTGCGGAGTTAACCGTTTCCGCAAAAGCAGAAGTGTCGCCCTCTGTGCCGCTGACCTCAACTGCGCCGCCCTTGCCGCGGATTGCAACGTTTGCTTCAAAGAGCTGAAGCTCTGTAACAACGCCGGGTGCGCCGAGCATCTGGTCCTGAGCAGTGCCGTCAAGCGGGAAAGCGATAACGTCACGGATTGTTTCCGTGTCAGCAAGAAGCATAACCATTCTGTCAACGCCGGGTGCCATACCTGCGTGGGGCGGAGCACCGAACTGGAATGCGTTATAAAGAGCGCTGAATCTCTTTTCAACCTCTTCTTCGCTGTAGCCTGCAATTTCAAAGGCTTTTCTCATAATCTCGGGGCTGTGGTTACGAACCGCACCCGAAGCAAGCTCAATGCCGTTGCAAACAAGGTCATACTGGTAAGCGAGAATGGTGCAGGGGTCCATTGTTTCAAGCGCCTCAAGACCACCCTGGGGCATTGAGAAGGGGTTATGGGTGAAGATAATTTTATCTGTTGTTTCGTCACGCTCAAACATCGGGAAGTCAACAACAAAGCAGAATTCGAATGAATCCTTGTTGATAAGACCGAGCTCTTCGCCCAGCCACGTGCGCACAACGCCTGCGTTCTTATCGGCAACGTCTGAAACGCCGTCACAGATGAAGAAGATTGTTTCGCCCTCTTTAACGCCTGTAAGCTCAACGATTTCGCGCTTTTCAGCCTCTGTCATAACCTTGCTGATGGGGTCATCCTTGAAGCCGTAATTTGCGGCATCAAGCAGAGTGATGTGAGCAAGACCCGCCATCTTTGCCTGCTTTGTTGCGAAAGCGAGGGATTTATCAAAGAACCATCTTTCGTTTTTGCAGGGAGCAACAATAGCTCTGACGTATTTGTTCATAAAGGGTTTGAACTGAACGCGCTTGAACATATCTGTCAGGTCGCAGATGATAAGGGGGTTGCGAAGGTCGGGCTTATCCGAGCCGTATTTTGCCATTGATTCGGCATAGGGAATGCGTCTGAAGGGTGAAGCGGTAATCTTTTTATCGCTGAAAGTGCGGAATATATCGCTCACAACGCTTTCGCAAACCTCAAGAACTTCGTCCTGTGTTGCAAAAGCCATTTCAAAGTCAAGCTGATAGAATTCGCCGGGTGAGCGGTCAGCACGGGCATCCTCATCACGGAAGCAAGGGGCAATCTGATAATATCTGTCAAAGCCCGAAACCATAAGCAGCTGCTTGAACTGCTGGGGAGCCTGAGGCAGAGCATAGAATTTGCCGGGATGCTTACGGCTGGGAACAAGGAAGTCACGCGCACCCTCGGGCGAAGATGCTGTGAGAATGGGAGTCTGGATATCAAGGAAGCCTCTTTCTTCCATAAGCTTTCTCATATGGCCGATAACTTTAGAGCGCAGAATGATATTGTTATGAAGCGCAGGGTTACGCAGGTCAAGGAATCTGTGCTTAAGGCGCAGATTTTCCTTAGTATCGTTTGAGCCGATTTCAAAGGGCAGCTCCCTTGTGCAGGTGCCGAGCACCTTGAGAGTGTCGCACACAAGCTCAACAAGACCTGTTTCGATTTTGGGGTTGACTGTGTTTTCGTCACGCTTTGTAACTGTACCTGAAACAGATAAAACAGTTTCCTTGCTTACACCTTTAAGCAGGTTTTCATCGTGAACAACAACCTGTGTCACACCTGTTTCGTCACGCAAATCAACAAAAAGAACACCGCCGTGGTCACGGATAACATCAACCCAGCCCGCAAGCTGAATTTTCTGCCCGATGTGTTCTTCTCTT
>JAZNDY010000089.1:0-8179 GCA_045588295.1 Acutalibacteraceae bacterium | reverse complement strand
GAAGAAATATTCCATCATCTGAAACTCAACCTGAGTGAGCTCGATATAAGCTCCGTTCTTTGTGAGAGTTCTGCTTCTCAAATTAAGATTAAACTCGCCAAGCTCGATATGGTCAGAAACAACGGTTTTGGGAGCCGTGCTCATTGCAACACGCCTGTAGATTGCGTCAACTCTTGCAACAAGCTCTGTGGGCGAAAACGGTTTTGTAACGTAGTCATCAGCGCCCATCATAAGACCCGTGATTTTATCCATCTCCTGTGTTTTTGCCGTGAGCATAATAATGCCGAGGTTATTGCTTTTGTTTCTGAGCTGTTTGCAAACCTCAAGACCGTCGACGTTGGGCATCATAACGTCAAGCAAAGCAACGTCGATATCACCGCCGAAAGAATCGTAAAGCTCAAGTGCCTGTGCACCGTCACACGCCTCAACAACCTCATAACCGCCGCGGCGCAGGTTGATAACTATAAACTCTCTGATGGCAGCTTCATCTTCAGCAATCAAAACTCTTTTCATTGTTGCACTTCCTTTTACCCTACCTGCTGCAGAGGCAGGATTTTGTTTTTTAGAGCATCAGCCGTTATGCCCTGCTCAATTCCATAAGGGGTTATATGAACGAAAATTGTGTATTCATCTTTAACAATAACAGCGGCATAACCCTCGGGGTGTGTGCCTGACAGCTGTTCAGTTGAAACACGGGTTATTGAATAAAGCTCTGTTTCTTCTGCGGTTTCTGCGTTTTTCTCTTTAACAATCCAGCGGTTACCCTCAGCAATATTCTGAACGCTGAGCCCGAACCTCTCTCGGCTGTCAAGCACAAGCATATAACCGTTATCATAGTTAACCAGAGCATTTATGACAGCTTCGTTACCGTCATCAAAAAAATTGAGCCAGCTTGTGATATAGAGATGATTGGGGTCAATAGTCATCTCGTTTTCACCGCTCGAAAAAATCTCAACCTGTGACGGAACATCAAGAACACCGTCGCCGTTAATATCCGCACTCAATATCGGGTCATTGCGGTGAGTGAGCATTGTGGACATTGTTGATTCATCAAACAACGGAGCGATGAGCCTGCCTTTTTCAATATCCCAATAGATAAGCTCGGTTATCATTTGACGTTCGCCCTTAAGGGCATCAACGTATATTCTGAAATTGCCGTTTTCGCTTTTTTCGGTTTTAACCGCAACGTAGTTGCTGATGTTTGCATCAACCCTGACCTCACCTTTAAGGACTGCCGTACTGCCGGAAAAACTCAGTAAACGGGCAGACCTTTGAGGAATAGGCGCGTTGCTGTTTTGCGTTATGAGAAACACGTCATCGTGTGAATCGCCGTCAATATCTTCAATCATCGAAACCGAGCAGGCTTCGTTTGAAATTTCTTTGAAACGCACGTTATCACCCGGAGTGTGATAAACAGAAATGCTTTTGCCGACACTCACACCGGAAACACTCCACAGAACTATGATTTCTGAAACGCCGTCTCCGTTCATATCTCTGACTGTCACGCTTTCGACCTGATTACCGTGGCCGGTGAAATCGCCTGCCTGAGTCCAGTCACCGTCAGAGCTTTCATAGCACCTTGCTTTGGCAACAGGGTCGCCCGAAGCATCACGGTAAAAAATCATCGCCTCATCGTCACTGTCGCCGTCAAAATCTTCAACAATTATTGCGGAGCGATATTCACCGTCATACGGTGCGCAAAGCGAAACGTTTGCACCCGTTTGCGAGCGGAACAGCTCAACAAGACCTTCATACTCATCATAGAAAAGCGGAGGAGCAAGAAGAGAGTCTGCCGCTCTGAAAAGCTTGAAGTCTGAACAAGAAGACAGCATAACAAGCATCAAAACAACAGCAGCAATTTTGGCAAATGCTTTTTTCATCAGCGGCAACTCCTTTCACAAAATCAGCTTTAGGATATACTTACAGCTTTTCAATGTATTATATCACAACCAATATCAATAAATCAATATATAATTATAAATAAAATATTAATTATTAGTATAATATAGTAAAAAAATAACCTGTAAGCAGAATTTTACCGCTTACAGGTTAATGAATAAATATTTTATTGATTTTTTATGCCTGTGATTTCAACCGCAACAAGAATTTCATTTTCGTTCACATTGGAAATCCAGCAATCGCTGTACTGGCTGTCAAGTTTAAGAGGAACGTTTACTCTTCCTGTTGTTCCGGCAGGAACAACGCTGAAATCAAGCCTGAGGCAATCTGCATCCAACAAGGATACGGTTTCTTTGGGACCCTTAACCAAAACCGTATCAACGTTATTTGAAACACTCATTATTCTGTACTCAAAATTATCCGCAGGGTTCAAAGGTTCAATCACCTCATACAAACCGTTCGGCTTAATGGGAATAGGTCTTATGGCAGTTCCGTTATCGGTTATTTTAATCGTCACGTCAACACTGCCCTTCATATCACCGTTTTTAACCGCAACGTCACCCTGGCCTTTGTAAGACACCGTTGTGGTGTAAACTCCGTCAGCATTAAACTCGATATTATTTACATTAATTTCTGCCACATATATTTTCTCGGTTGCGTTACCGTCCTTAAAGCCGAAAACCGTACCCTCAGGCAAAATAACCTCATAGTCAAACGTGCGCTGTTCTTCAGGATATGGAATATTATTCTTATGGAACTCAACGTCCGGAGTAACCTTATCTGCTTCTTTATAAATGGAATAACCTACGGTTACTTTGCCGGAAGCATCGTTTCCGCCAACTTTGATTTTTGAATACTTCGGTTCAGCTTTATTGGGCAGAACCATACTGAGAGTTACCTCATCAGTTGTTCCGCTTGTTGTGAAGCCACCCTCAACAATACCGACAACACTTACTGAGTTTATAAGTTCAACTTCAGATCTGGGGCCGTAAACAGTTACAAGCTGGGGAGAAGTAGAAAATTCACTTGCAAAATAACCGTCTGCCGCAAGCTTGCCTTTTTCTATGCTTATTTCAGACTTAAGGGGAACCTGCCTGACGTCTTCATAATCATACATAACCTCAATCTCGCTGACCGAGCAGGAAACAATTTCATACTGCGGACGTGTGCTGACACTGCCCACGTCAACGGTAAGGCGGTGAGTACCGGAGCCGTTAACGTAGCCTGAGTTTGCAACGACGTCAAGGTCGTTGATAATTTTATCATCTTCGACAATGTAACGTTTGCCTACGATTGTTATATCCGCCGTCAGATTGTCTGCACCGTAAGGTCTGAGTTCAGATTCTTTATCAAGACCCGTGGCAACAACTCTTATGGGAACGTTTTTGATTACAACTTTTGTTTCGGGGCTGAACTCAACGGCAACAATAAGCCAGATTGCTACCGCTAAACACACCGAAAACACAAGAAGAAAACGATTGTTATAAAACAAATCGCCTATATTCAGCTTTTTCTTAATCATTTTTTCCAACCCTTAAACAGTTTTTTAAGTGAATCCTTGTTTGCTGAAAGCTTATCTGACGAAGAGTCGATAAGATAATCAAGCAAAACCTCGCGAAGCTCCGCTTCCGTGAAACCGCGGCGGAGTGTGCCTCTGTGAGCAACGGAGATTGTTCCCGTTTCTTCACTTGTAATAACAACCATCGCATCAGTTGTTTCACTCATACCGATTGCCGCCCTGTGCCTTGTGCCGAGGTCACTTGAAATATCGTCTTTTTTTGTAAGAGGAAGAACACAGCCTGCGCAAAGCAGCCTGCCGTCCCTGACTATTGCCGCACCGTCATGAAGCGGCGAATTCGGAAAGAAAACGTTGCCAATAAGCTCATGCGTTATCTTGGCATCAACGGCAATACCCGTTTTGATAACGTCACCCAGATGCATCTCTTTTTCAAAAACAATAAGCGAGCCTGTTTTTTTATCACTCATACGCTGAACCGCTTTGGCAACTTCAATAACAGCCTCATTGACCACGTTATCACGTTCGGAATCGTTGCCTCTTATAAACGCACCGATGGCAGAAAATCTGCTTTTGCCCACGCGTTCAATAATCTGGCGGATTTCCTGCTGAAAGAGAACTATGAGAACAATAAACACGTTTTGGAAAACAAGCCTGAAAATATATGTGCTTGACTGCATCTGAAACTGATAAATGACCAAATACACAACGCCAACAAGCAAAAGGCCTTTGACAAGCTGCATTGCCCTGGTTTCTCTAATCAGTTTTATGCCGTGATAAATAATGAACGTTACCAGACAAATATCAAGAAAGTCCGCCATCGAAAACTTCAGCGACGGCAGTTTCGAGAAAAAGTCCGATATATTGTCAAATAAGGTCATAAGACTTAACCTTTCCTTTCAGATTAGCGATAACTTTCCGTTAATATGATATCAAACACAAACGATATTGTAAACAGATATCAATTTTATTTAACAGAAAATTTATTTTTCGATAATGCAGATTGCCTGCGCCGCTATGCCTTCACCGGCACCTGTAAAGCCCAGGCCCTCTTCGGTTGTTGCCTTGACGCTTATTCTGTCAACGTCAACGCCGCAAGCTTTGGCAATATTTTCACGCATCTTTTCAATATGAGGTTTCATTTTTGGTTTTTGAGCAATAATCGTGGCATCCACGTTGCCGACGGTATAACCTTTATCGGCAAGCACCCTAACCACCTGTTCAAGGAGCAAAAGGCTGTCTGCATCCTTGAAGCGTGCATCGTTATCAGGAAAAAGGCAACCGATATCGCCCATTGCCGCCGCACCGAGAAGAGCGTCACTCACGGCATGCAGAAGCACGTCGGCATCGGAATGACCGAGCAGACCTTTTTCATAAGGAATTTCGACACCGCCCATTATAAGTTTTCTGTTTTCAACAAGCTTATGAACATCATAACCCTGACCGATTCTTAACATTTGCCCATCTCCTTTTCAATTTCTTCAATATCCTTAACAAAAGTTTCATACGTTGTTATGCAATTAAGCACGGTAACAAGCGAATTCGTTGTGAGTCTTGACGGCAAAGCATACCTTTCAAGCAAACGCGCTCTTTTTTCTGCGCTGTTTTCACCGCCCGTAAGACCGAATTCATAAAGATCAAGCTTTTTTATGGGTCTTTCGGGTTCTTCGGCGCTTTCGCACAACACGCCTGCATTGGCAAGAGCCTGCATAATGATCTCTTCAGACACGCCCTCAACACCGATTTTGCCCTCTTTAGACGGCTCTGTTTTGCGTTTTTCTTTGCCGAAAATATCGGGGATATACGCATTTTTTATATATTTTTTATCAACGGTTGAACCGATAAAAGAACGGATTTTAAAGCCTGCGGAGTCACTGTCCGTAAGCACAAGAAGTCCTCTTTTTTCTGCCAACATTCTTATAAGGCGTTGCAGCTCTTTATCTTTAAAAATGCCGAAACCGTCAGTCTGGATAATAGGCGCATCAATGATACCTGAAAGCTTGATTTTATCGTACTTCCCTTCAACGATGACCGCCTGACTTATTTTTATCATAGTTATCTCCCGCCGACTCTTGCAAGCTTAACGATTGCTTTTTCAAGAATCAGCCTTTTATCTGTAGACGTGCTTTTCATTGCAGTATCTGCTTCAACAAGAATTTCAACGCATTCGCCAATATCGTCAAAGGTGAGAGACGAGCTGTTTCTTGCGGCATTTGTGAGCCTGAATTCCTTGCCCGAATAGTTATAATACTGCGCAACGTTTTCTGCTCTGCCGCCTGATTTAACGGCAGCTTTGGCTCTGTAAATATCGTTATATGAAGCAATCAGAGCTCCGAGAATCTGGAACTCGTCCTCACGCTGTTCAAACAGCATTTCAAGCTTTTTAAAAGCGCTGTCAAACCTGCGTGCATTGAGGTCTTTTATCATATCAAACACCTTTGCATCAAGGCTTTTGATGCAAACTGCATCAACGTCACTTTTGGTGATTTCGCCCTGTGCATAGGCACAAACTTTTTCTGTTTCATTAAGCAGTGTGTTCAAATCTGAGCCGACGCAAGACACAAGATAAGCGGCAACACCTTTTTCAAAAGCCGTTCCCCTTTTCTTTGCGCCGCGCTCAAGCATAACGGCAAGCTCCTGAGCCGTTTTTTTATCAAGCTTAACCGCATATGCATATTTTTCAAAAAGCTTTATCACCTTTGTCCACTTCGCGCCCTTAGGCTCATAAGCGACAAAAGAGAAAACAAGCGCACAGTCCTCAGGGTTATCTTCAATAACCGTACGCAGCTGCTCAAGACCGCTATCATCAAGCGTATCAAGAGGAAAATCTTTGGCAAGAACGCATTTTGTTTCAGCCATCATAGGCACTGCCTGCGCGCTCTCATAAACCTCTGAGAGCGTGGACTCCTTGCCGTCAAAGGTATGAAAATTAAAATCGGCAAAGGATTCATCAACTGTTTTTTTGACGATTTTATCTATATAAGCTTTTACGGAATACTTTTCTTCGCCGTAAATCAGATATACGCCGACAGGGTTTTCCTTAAGCTTTTCTTTTAATGCAGATTCATTTAAAGCCGGCATATTAACCGTCCTTTCTCAATCTCTGTCTATTCTGAAATTGCCTTTTGAGGCTTTTATTACAACGTCGCCGCAACCGCCTGTTGCAACAGCGTTAACGCCTTGATATATAAGCTCATTCTGCACAGCAACACCCTCTGAATTTTCGGCACAAACCACAGCATATTCACAAGGATAACCTGCCAAACCGTCAGGATAATCGCCAAGGCAGACAAGCAAGTTTGCCGTTTTGAAATCCTGCGGCAACAAGGATAAATCACTTAAAGACGAGGCGCAGACAAGCAAAGACATATTCTTCGTTTTGACAAATGTAACCGTTTTGCCGTCAACGGTGCAAAAACGCAATTCTATACCGCCTGAAGAATACACGCCCTCAAGCGGACGAAGCTTATCTTCCGACGCAAGCAGAGAAACGTTTTCAGGCAACGCATCGCAATAAATATATTTCGGCACACACTCTTTGATAACGTTAACCGCATAGGCTGACGAAGCCTTGTTTGCAGACGGAATCACAATGCCGTCTATACCGCCCGCGCGGTTTTGAGCATTGATAACGTCAGATGCACCGATAAAACTTGTCCCGCCGCATCCGACAAGCACGTTTTCGGTTCCCTGAGTGACAAGAACGCTGACACCGTTACCCGTATCAACAACACGGATTTTCGTTTCGTTTTTCTGCACTGAAGCAAAAATTATTATACACGCAAAGAACACCGTGCACGAAGAGAGAAACATTGCAAGAGGTTTGGGCTTATAAACGCAAGCAACAAGAACCATTGCCGAAACAAAGAAAAACATAATGCAGAGAATTACTGCCGATGCGGTTTCATCAACCGAAAAGCCGAGAAATTCTTTGCTTGCCATAAAGCCCGAAACTTTGATGATATATTGAAGAAAAACTTTTGCAGGCCAATAAAAAACATTAAAATCAGGCGGCAAAAAGCTGCCTGCCAGAGCACTCAGCACGCTCAGAATCATAGCTCCGCTTGCAAAAGGCGTTATTATCAGATTTGATATAATGGCGGCAAAATTAAATCCGCCCGAAACGCCCAGCATCACCGGTTGAATGAATATTGTGGCACTCAGGGTAAGCAACAACGCTTGCGCCAACGTCTCAACGGCTGTGCGTAAAGTTTTGTATGATATTTTACCGCAGATTCTGCGGACTTCAGGCATAAAGAACTCATTGGCGCATATAATTCCTGCTGTTGCAAGAACAGACAGTTGCAACGATGCCGATGCCATTGCATACGGCGAAACAAGAGCGATAACAGCAACTGAAAAGCCAAGAGAATTAAGGGAATCAGGGTCTCTTGAAGCAAACCTTGACGCAAGATAAGCAAGCATCATTATGCCTGCGCGGAGCACCGAATACGAAAACCCCGTGATTGCCATAAAGAACACCGTTCCTGCCGCCGCAAGAATGCACGCAAGCTTTTCTTTAAGACCTATGCTGCGCAGAACGCCGAGAATCAGCGACGACCACAGCGTCAAGTGCAAACCGGACACGCATATCAGGTGAACAATGCCCGACGAACGGAAAGAATTATATATTTCAGACGAAATTTCAGATTTATCACCAATAATCATAGCAACGGCAAGTGCTCCGTTTTCGTCAGGATAAACGTCATAAATCGCCCGTTTTATTTTGTTTCTGATGCCGATTAATCTGAACGCAAACGGCTT
>JAZNDY010000088.1:0-5177 GCA_045588295.1 Acutalibacteraceae bacterium | reverse complement strand
CTATGACGTTGAGGCAACGATTGTTGCCGAAGGCGAAAACGGTTCTTACGAATATGATGAAATGACGTTTGTTGTTGCTCTTGTTGACGATGAATGGAAAATCATAGCCATAAGAGGCTTACCCGACCAATATTGATAACCGCAAAAACAGGCTCACACCAAACGGTGTGAGCCTGTTTCGCTTTGGTTTTAACTTAATGCGGCCATTTTTTGACACGGTGGTTGTAATGTTTTTTGTTCTGTGATATAATTAACATTTGTATACAGGAAAACACAAAAGAGGGATTAAATATGAACGACGGCATATTTGTCAGTTATTCTCACCAGGACAGCAAAGCTGTTGAAAAAATCGTTTCCGTATTAAAAGAAAACACGCAAAAAAGAGTCTGGTTTGACCATAACCTGCGCGGCGGTGAAAACTACTTTTCCGTTATCGCCAACCAGATTATCGAAAACAAATATTTCGTTTTTATTGTTTCTGAAAATTCGGCAGAATCCGATTGGTGTGTGCGCGAGCTTGAGTTTGCCGCATCAGAAAAAAGAACAATCATCGCCATCTGGTTAGAAAACGTTGAGCTTTCGCCCCGCATCAAGCTGGTTATTCAGAACACGCACTATATCAACTGGTATTCAGAAACAGATGAATCGTTCTGGCAGGCAGTTTCAATGGCTTTCAGCAACAGCTCTGCTGTCAATAACCCTGCCGCCTCCAACCGTTCTTATGACGAGGTTGTTTCCGAAAACCAGAAATACTTTCTGACAAGGCAGGATTTAAAAAAGATTTATGCCCTGCTCCGTGCAGAAGACACGGAAAAATATTCCGTTTGCTTTATTCCTGAAAATGCCAATCTGCTCGGTATGGCTTATGAGCTGGGTGTTACCGTTGCCCCTGACCCCAAAAAGGCGGCTCTTTATTATAAGGCAAGCAAATATTCGGGCGACTTTGACGGGCAATATCTCTATGCCGCAATCAAACGTCAGTCTGAGCCTGAAAACCGCGAATACGTGTCTGAAATGATTGATGCCGCAGAAAAAGGCAGTGTTCTTGCGCTGACTCACCTGGGTGACTGCTATTATGAAGGCAAGGCCGGCTTCGCTGCCGATATCAGCAAAGCATACAGCTATTTTGAACGCGCAGCAAAAGCAAACGGCATCCTCGCAATGTATTACACCGCCTACGGCTACAGGCACGGCGAATGCCTGCCCGAAGACCTTGAGCTTGCATATATGTATGCCTTGAAAGCAAAAGAAAACGGTCTGCCCAGAGCATACAGACTGCTTGCCTTTATGTATGCAGACGGCAAATACGTTGATAAAGACCTCAAAAAAGCCATTGACCTGTTTGACGAAGCCATAAACCGCGGTGACTACCTGAGTTATTGCTTCCTCGGCGCTCTTTACGGCGATATGAATCAACCCGAAAAAAAGGTTGAGTTATATAAAAAAGCCGTTAAACTTGCCGAAAGCGGCGAGATTGATTCGGGCGCGCCGTTTTACCGTCTTGCAGGCTTATATGATAACGGCGACGGTGTTGAGCAAAACTTTGAAAAAGCCGTCAAGTATTACCTGAAAGCTGTTGAAAAAAATCACAGGGCGGCGCAAAAGCTGCTTGTTGCCTGCATTCTTAAGCTTGAGAATGATAAAAAGATTGAATATCTTAAAAAGGCGTTTAACCTGAAATGCGAAAAAGCGGCATATGAGCTTGGTATGATTGAAAAGGAAAAGCGTGCCGATGAGTTTGAAAGGCTTTCTGCCGACGCAATCAAATATTTTGAAACAGGCGCAGAAATGGGCGATATGCACTGCGTTCTGGAATTGATTCAGGATTATTCGTGCGCCATCGGCAACGGCTGCCGTGACGGCTCAAACAGAAGTGACAGAATGAACGCAATCAAGTGGTTCGGCTTTTTCTTTGCTAACGTTGACCAAGAATTTATTGACGAATATTGCGGCCACGAGTTTTTATCCACATATTACTGCGCATATGCTTTTGAGCTTGACTATGACCCCGACCTGAATATGCCTGACCGTGAATTTGTTCTTTATTATTTCAAGAAGTCGGTTGACGAATGCCCCGTTCATCTTGAAAAAATCATCAACTTTGCCGTTGACGGTTATCTTTTTCCCAACGTTTCGGGCAGCAAACTGATGGTTGACGTAATCCACGCCGAAGAGCTTCTTGTTTTGGCGCAGGATCATCTGGATGAATACCTTGAATATATCAAAGAGCATTATCCCGATGACTACCGTTCCGAGTGGAAAAAAATCAAAGAAACGCTCATCAGAGGCTATCTGTTTATTTCCGCTTGCTATGAAGACGGCAGATATATCCACGTTGATAAAGAAAAGTCAGAAAAATACAAACGCCTTGCAAAGCATCTTTACAGAAAAATCAACTGATAATCAAAAACCAAACCTCCCTGTTTCACGCCTGCTTCTGTTGCAGGTCAGTAACACAGGGAGGTGTTTTATTTTTGCTTTGTAGCGACGGTTAAATGTTTTTATACCAATCGCCATGCTTTTTAATATAAAATTTATATGCAGGCGTGCACTTCAAATCATTCACAAAAATGAGCCAACCTTCTTTTCTGGATTTTGGGATATATTTTTTATAAAGCTCTATGTTTTCTGATATATCCATTATCAATTCCACAAAAGACATTATCTCATCCAAATTTTCAGTGTTCTCATCAACCGGCTCACCGTAATAAACATACTTCCTGAGATACGGTTTTTCAATCAAAATGCGGTCAATTTCCAAAGAATTTGCCACAAAATTCTGATAAATTTGGCTGTTTATTGTGTTTCTGAGATTAAGGTTTTGATAAAGCAACCCCAACAAGCTTGCCACAGAAACAACAACCGATATAATTGCAAACCAATCCATATTTATTGCACCTCACAAGTTTTTTGCCATTATATCATACTTACAAATAAAAAGTAAACATTTTAAATATAAATCCTGCTAAAAGGCGTCACTCTGCCATTCCGTATTTCCGCTTCACCCTGTCAAGCTTTTCAAGAAGCGGTCTGCCGAAAACAAGCATCATAAGCGCAGTGCATATTCCCTGGCTGAGGTTAACAGGCAAGCCTGCCGCAAGGGATGCGGCAAACGCATCAAAGCTGAATTCAGACAGCATAACAAAAACGTGCGAGGTGTCAAGAATCGGGCCTATCCAGAGCACGTTTGCAAAAAAACCGAATATTGCCATAACCCACGGATTTCTCTTCTTGTTTCTGATAAAAACAAACCCTGCAAGCATACCGCCTGCGCCGTAAGCTATCATCTGCCACGGCAGATATGCGCCCTGACCGTAGAAAAAATTGCTTGCAAAAGCAGTTATCGCGCCAACGATAAACCCTGCTTCGGGACCGAAAGCAATGCCTGTGAGCATAATTATCGCAAACGCCGCTTTGAAGTGGGGAACGGGAATTGCAACTCTGCCGATAACCGCAAGCGCAACCATAACCGCAAGCACGGCAAGCTCTCTTGCCTGCGGCTTTCTTTTTTCAAACATCATAAAAAACGGTATTGCAAGCTCAAATATAATAAGAACTCCCGTTACGTAATAACCTTTTCCCGGAAGCTTATTGCCAAGAAAAAGAGTCAGCGGAATCAGAGCAAGAAACACAATCAGCATTGCAACGTTTGATTTTTTCATTGTGCCCCTCCCCTGTTTTGGCAGCAAAGCTCAATAACGTTTTCAGCCGTGACGGCATTTGTGAAAATATGCCTGCTCATTCGGTTTGCCGCCGTTGTGTAAAAGCTGTTGCCGCCAAAGAATTTCTGCGGAGTGTCGGTGGTAAGCACCTGACCGTCAAAAAACATACTCACTCTGTCGGCATACTTTGCGCAAAACTCAACGTCATGCGAAACCATAAGAATTGTTATGCCTTGCTCTTTCAATTTGTTAAGAATATCGGCAAACGTTTCTTTGAAGAAGCTGTCCATTCCCTTTGTGGGTTCATCCAAAAGAAGAATTTTCGGCTCGGTCAGAAGAACCTTTGCAAGAGCAACCCTCTGCTGTTCACCGCCCGATAAATCATAGGGGTGATTATTCATAAGCTCTGTGATTCGGCAAGTTTCGGCAACTTCATTTATCCTGTTTTTATCTTTTGTCATTTCCGTAAGCTCATCAATAACTTTGTTTTTCACAAACAGACTTTTCGGGTCTTGCGGAAGCATTGAAACGCAGTTTCTGAAAATCTCGCCCGATTTGAACTTGCCCACGGGTTTGCCGAAAACTTTTATTTTGCCCCTGTAAGGCTTGCAGATTCCGCAGATTGATTTGAGCATTGTGGATTTGCCCGCACCGTTGCCGCCAACGATTGCCGAAATACTGCCAACGGGAATTTCAAGGTTAACGCCTCGGAGAATATCGGGGGCGTCTTTTTCATATCTGAACCATAATTCTTTGAGTGACAAAGCAGGGCTATCAATATTCTCTTCAATGCTTTTGCAAGGAAGTTCTTTGATTCGGGGTTCTGTTTCAAATTCCTTGCCGAGCCAACTTCTGCCTTCTCTGACAGTCAGAGGGCAGTCACCGTTACCCTTTGCATTGTAAAAAACACGCACGGGTGCAGGCATAGCCGTAAACATAGGATTATTCTGCTCAAAAAGAAGCTTGCCAACGGCTCTCGGCGTATCGTCTGCGATTATTCTGCCGCTATCCATAACAACCGCTCTGTCAGCATAAGGAAAAATATCCTCAAGACGGTGCTCGGTTATGATAACCGTTGTGCCGAGTTCGGTGTTGATTTTTCTGACAGTGTTAAGAAAATCCGATGCGGCAATGGGGTCAAGCTGGCTTGTCGGCTCATCAAGAATAAGCACCTCAGGTTGCATTGCCATAATTGAAGCCAGATTGAGAAGCTGCTTCTGACCGCCCGAAAGCACGGCAACGTCTCTGTGGAACCAACCCTGAATGCCGAAATAACAAGCCATTTCAGCAACACGGGAACGCATTGTTTTTTGGTCGCAACCCAAACTTTCAAGACCGAACGCAAGCTCGTGCCAGACCTTATCCGTCACAATCTGGTCATCGGGATTCTGCATAACGAAGCCTATTTTTGCAGATTGAGCTCTGTTATCAGTGTCTTTCAGCGAAACACCGTTGAAATATATTTCACCCGTTCTTTTGCCGTGGGGAGTAAGAACGGTTTTAAGATGTCTGAGA